>JBCBGD010000250.1:0-3833 GCA_038527085.1 Pseudomonadota bacterium
CGGAATTAAATGAAACAGAAATCCTCAATCGTGGCGCCGATGCCGCTGACCGAGACGGAAGCGACCGAGATGGGCGAACTCTTGATAAAGATGATGGCGTTCAATTCGAGCGCATCGACCCCGGCGCCGAAGGGGCGGTCCTCGCCCAAGACGCTGAAGCCCAGCGCCAAGGCGCCTTGAAATCTGCCGCTATCCGCGTCGAAGGCCAGACCTTCACCGGCAAGGACCACGCTGAAGCCGCACAGGCCGCCGAGGAAGCGCTCGGACGCCGCCTGCGCAACATTAACGGCGAAGATGCCACGGCGGGCTTCCTCGATGACCAGGGCCGCTTCCTGCGCCGGGATGATCCGGAAGCAATACTTGCCGCGCTTGCAAATGACCAGATTCAAGACGAGCGCGTTCGTCGCTTGTATGAGCGGGCCATCTCTGGTGAAGGGCGGATGCGAGGACTGACCAGTGACGTGCTAGATTTCGAGTTCGTAAGCGCAAACCAAGACAGTGACGACGGCACCCTCAATCAACTCGTCGGGCCAAGGGCTGCGTCAGCAGACCCGGAAATCCTTGCAAAAGCGCAGGATATGGACGCCGAGGGTGCGGATCGTCTGACGATATGGCGCGAAACGGCAAAGCTCGGTCAGCCATGGTACAAGGACAATGACGGCAACTGGATCACGGAGCTGCCAGATGGCAACGTGAAGGTGCGGCGCGTTTTGGGGAAGGCAAATGCAGTCATTCAGAATGCGCAAGTGTTTCGCGAATACCCTGAGCTTGCGGACATGGCCGTCGACGCACGCAGGAAAAACGAGAATGACAGTCGCTCGCCTGGCGCGCTCGGGTCTTTTCTAAGTGAAAGTCAGGGCCGCCGCGCCGCACAGAAAATACATGACGGCTTGCTAGCACTCAGGCGCCAGCGCACGACGCTGATCGAGCGCATGACGGGTCGCGCCGGGCCAAAGCCGGAAATGCCGGACCCAATCCGTATCGTGATCAGCGCAAACAATGATGTGATTGCTGAGTACACGGCGATCCACGAACTTCAGCACGCAGTCGATGATTTGGAGGGCTTCGACTATGGGGGCTCTCGCCCCTATGGGCGCCGCCCTGGTGAACGCCGCGCCATGAACGCAGAGTATCGCCGCTTGTGGACCATGGAAGAGCGTATCGCCGTGCCGCCGTGGCGCACAGAACAGGAGGCCGTGAACTGGTTCTTAGGCGGTCGCGATATGACGGTGGGGGTGAGGCCGCGCTACTTGAAGAGCGGAACGATGGACCCGTTTGGGAGGCCACAAAATGAAGACCAGGGCAGTATTTTTGACCCAGCCAATGCTGAGCGGCGCGAGCAGGAACGCAGCTTTAATGCAGGGCGTCAAACAAGACCGAATGATCGCAGCGTAGAGGCCACAAGATCAATTTACAGTGTTGATCGTGGCGGCCCTATCCGGGGGCATGTGTTTCTTTCGGAGCGCGAGGTGACGCGTTCAAAGCTGGCCAAAAAACTAAGACTGGCAAAGCCCGTAGAAGGCGAGAACATGGTGGATCTCGACGCGCCCTTGGGGGAGCAGCCAGAGGCGGTGCGAGATCGCTTGCTGAAGGCGATGGAAGACTTTGGTATAAATCTCGGCCCTACAATCAATGGTCAGCCGTCATTTTTAGTTGCAAACCTCTCCGAAGGCCCGCTCTCTGAAATTATCGATTACCCAGAAGAGTCGGAAATTATTGAAAGGTCAAAAGCAAAAGGCTTGTCCCGCCTGCAAATGCTCGACCGCATTGATGATCAAATTGGCCACGGCCAGCAAGCCATGTCTGAACTGACCGGGCTGTTTTTGCGGCTTTATGATGCAGTTTCAACAGACCCAATGGACACGGTGGGTCAGGTTGTTGTTCAACGCTTGCTTGGCGCCGCCCGCGCCAAGCATGAAGCGAGCGTCTATATTGACCGCGGATCTATTGCGTACAGCAAGCCATTTCGTGTCAGGCGGCACAAGGGCCGCCCCGGTCAGCAGCGCGAGCCTGATATTCTTTATGAAGGCATGGACGAAAACGAGGCGCGCAGGATTTACGAGGCGGCGCAGCAAGAGATCATCACAAACAAAGAGCGCGCTGTTGTCGAAATGCTCGACACCATCGGCATCATTGGCGGGTACTTCACGCCGATGGGCGGGCAAGATGCGTATTTTTACGAGCCCAGTGATCTGGAGAACGAGCGGGCAGCGCTTGAAGATGAGCGGGCCAGCCTATACACGCAGATACGTGCTTTGGCTGACGTCAATGATGCCGGGATGCCCGAGCCGCGCCGCGAGCTTGCGCGACTTGAAGGGGATGCAAAGCGTGTCGAGGAGGCTCTTGATCGCGTAAACGCTCAGTTGCCGAGGTACGAGCGCGACGGGCAGGTGTTTCAGACGCGTGGTGATTTGGGCCGGTCCCTGCTTTTGTTTGATCAGTCGGCGCCAGCGCCACCGACACGAGATGATGGGCGGTTCTATTCGCTTCGGCCGGAAGGTGTTTTTGAGGTTCCGCCGTCTCCAACTGAGGTGGCGGAGCGCCTGTCTGATGAGGCGATTGCCGAGGCCGAGCAGCTTGCGGCCGCCGAACGCGAAGACTTCCGCGACAACGAAGTCTACAGCGAGCCCATCTCCACGGGCGGAATGCGCTATGGGTTTGAGTTCGAAGGCGAGCGCCTGTTCCTCGAAGAGCGTGCCGGCGATCTTGTCATCAAGCGCGGCTCTGGCCAGACCTTTGCAGAACGCGTTGATATTGCTACATTGAACGGAGACCAGATGTCCGATCTGGCCGCCACGATTGAAATACTCATCGAGCCTATGATTGGCACAGCGTTGGAGATTCGCGCGGCCACCGAGGGCGAAGCAGATTTTTGGGAGACGATACTTGAAGGTTTCGCGGAAGACACCGAGCGCAATGGACACACCGTCAGCCTCCCGGCCTATGACGGACCCGTCAACCGCGACACCCGAAGCCAAATCCGATCCATCGCAGATCGACCCACAGGCGAGTCCGGACGGAACGAAGAATGGGCCTTCCTCCAAGCCCTCGATGCCTTCGACTTTCGAGGGCGCAGAGAGGGTCGATCTGAGCGCGCTCGGGCCGCAGCTGAAAGAGATGAAGCGGCTCGGCAGGAAACCCTTCGACAGGAAGGCGCCGCCCGGCTTCGTGAAGGTCTAGCCCGGCTTGCTGACGCCTATATCAGTGAGGCGTTCCCGCGCGCTGAGTTCACAGCGTATGAGGCGCAAGCGCGAAAGTTTTTTGATGACGGCCATTCTGCTGAAAGCATCCTTGAGGGGACGGAGAATCGGCTTGTCCAACTGACGCAGGCGCGTGAGGGCGGAGCGTTGTTTCAGTCAGGCGATGAAGCGCTGTTCCAGCCGTCCGATCCCCGCCGCCAGAACAACAAGGTGCGCGCCACGGTCCAGATCCCCGGCGCTCTGACAGACTTTCCCGGCGCGCAAATCTTGGGCGGGCGGGACACGATCGTGCGCTTCACCAGCGCCACCGACAAAACCAGTTTCCTCCACGAGTCCGCGCACATCTTCCTTGAAATCTACGCTGCGCTGGAAGGCGAGAACGAGAACGTCGCCGCGCGCATGGCCGACATTCGCAAATGGCTGAAGCTGGAGCCTGGCGAAAAGCTTACCCGCGACCAGCACGAGAAGTTCGCTGAGGCGTTCGAGGCTTACCTGATGGAAGGCAAAGCGCCCAATGCAGAGATGAAAGGTGTATTCCGCCGCTTCCGCGCATGGTTTGCCAGCGTCTACAATGAACTGAAACGGCGGTTACTACTGACGCAGCTCAACGACGAGGCGCGCGACATTTTTGAT
>JBCBGD010000251.1:0-3822 GCA_038527085.1 Pseudomonadota bacterium
GCTCCAGGCCGCGAACACCGCGACAATGGCCGCCGCCAGAGCGACAAGCGGGCGGGTCTCCAGCCGTTTGGACTGCCAAGCCATGATGAGAATTGCGGGCGCCGCGAGATATGCCATCAGGAAGCGCGGATCGAAGAAATCATGCTCGTTGATCAGTTCGCCGTTGAACAGGAAGGCGAAAGGGCGCCAGAGCGCGTCGAGAGGCCCGTCCGGCAGGTAGCGCGTGTCTCTGAAGCCGCCCTCCGGCCCGAGCGGCGCCGCGAACACATCATTCGCCATGGGAAACAGCGGATTGCCGAACGTCTCCCAGAGGTGCCACATCCAAATGCCTCCGCCGGCCAGGATGCCGAACGCGCCGCAAAGTGCACAAACCGCTGCGCCGCGTACCCGCGCCTGCCAATCGGGCAAAGCAACAATGGCCGCAACCGCAAACCCCACAACGTAAACGCCATTGGTGGGCTTTAGGCCCAGCCCCAATCCAAGGAGCGCGCTGGCCCAGGCCAAATCCTTCAAGCGAGGCGCACCGCCCTTGGAAGGAAACAGGCTGAGGAGGGCTGCCAGGAAGAGCAGTGCGCTGAGCGCGTCATTTCGAACGGAAGAAAGGAGCCCGAACTGCGCTTCGCACAAAAAACCGGCCACGGCGATCGACAAAACCGCCGCAGCGGGCGGAATGATGTTCAGCACGGCTAGGGCACGGCGGGTCAACGCATAAAGCACAGGCAGAATCAGCGCCTGAAGCGCGCCGAGCACGAACGCCACGCCATGGCCTGGCAGCACCTCGATCAACTGCCAAACCAAGGCCTGCCAGAGCGGGTTCAGGAAGGAGTGCATCTCGGCGGGTGCGAGATGGCCGCCAGCCGGCGCGTTCAGGAACGCCCAGCCATTGTAGAGGTGGTAATGCACCACGTCATAGCTTGCATCGCGCGGGATGATCATCGAAAACGCGCCAAACACCACCAGCCACAGCGCCCAGATGCGCCAGGAGACGCGGCCTGCGGGCACGTCCAGCAGGCTGGCCCGCCCCGGAGCCTTACTCTGAAATGTCGACTGATCGATCGAAACCATTGCGCACCTTCGGCCGTCGGGCCGGACGGCCCTTGTCTGCCAGACAACAGAATTTGGTTGAAAACCTGTTGCCGAAGTTGGCCGTGCCGGCCTCTGCGCCTGGAAAACTCGATTCAAGAGCGATGTTCGATAGCGCCGAGGCGATCTGGATGGAGATCGGGTTTGGCGGCGGAGAGCATCTTGTGGCGCAAGCCAAGGCGCATCCGGAGGCTGGCTTTATCGGCTGCGAGCCCTTCATCGACGGCATGGCAAAGGCGCTGACGGGAATTCAGGAGGCGGGGCTTCAGAACATTCGCCTGCACATGGACGATGCCCGCGAGGTGGTCAGCTGGCTGACTCCTGAAAGCCTCGATCGTGTCTTTGTCCTGTTCCCAGACCCTTGGCCGAAGACGCGGCAGCAGAAGCGCCGCTTGATCCAACCCGATTTCTTGGGCGAACTGGCGCGCGTCCTGTCACCCGGCGCGCGGGTCCGCTTCGCCACTGATGTGCGCTCCTATGCCGATCAGGCGCTGGAGGTTTTTCTGGCGGATGGGCGTTATGAATGGACGGCGAAGACCGCAGACGATTGGCGCCGTGCACCCAAAGACCACATCACAACGCGCTATGAATCAAAGCAGCTTGGCGACATCGCGCCAGTCTGGTTCGACTTCCTGCTCAAGCCGGGGTGATCGCTTCGGAGCGGACGACTGTCACATGGAATTCACTTGACCCTCACGTCAGGCTGTGAGCGTTGTGCGCCCATCGAATGCGGTCGGTTCGAATGCCAAGACCCCGTCGGACCGGCGGCCCTGACTTCTCTCCCCACCGTAGACGAGACCCTCGCGACCGCCCGCACGGTGTGGGCATTACGGCGCGAGATACCTACGGAAGGGTCCCTCAATGGCGACCGGCAAAGTTAAATGGTTCAACGATCAGAAGGGCTATGGTTTCATCAAGCCCGATGATGGTGGTTCCGACATTTTCGTCCACATCTCTGCAGTGGAGCGCTCAGGGCTGCGGTCTTTGCAAGAAGATCAGGCGATCCAATACGAGCTTTACACTGATGAGCGTCGCAACAAGACCTCAGCTGTGGATCTGAAGATCCTTTAATCGGCAAGGCTGGCCGTGCGGGGGTGACAAGCCTCTCCGCGCGGCATATATAGCGTCCAAGTCGAAACATATCGGCGGCGGTTCCGGGAACGGGGCCGCCGCTTTTGTTTATCCGGAAAGCCCGCCCGCCGCATGATTGCACAGTCGCAGCAGGAAAAACGCATCCTTGACCTGGCCCAGCCCGTGGCGGCTTGCCTGGGGCTCGAGATCGTGCGTGTGCGCGTTACGGGTGGCCGGCGGCCCGGCCTGCAGATCATGATCGACCGGGAAGGCGGCGGCCTTGCAGACGTGGAAGATTGCACGGACCTGTCGCGCGCGCTCTCTCCGGTGTTTGACGTTGAGGATCCTGTTTCGGGCGCCTACACGCTGGAAGTGTCTACGCCCGGCATCGACCGCCCCCTCACGCGGCCCGGTGATTTCGCGGCCTGGGAAGGCCACCTGGCCAAGATCGAACTGGCCATGCCCCTGGACGGTCAGCGCAGGTTCCGCGGCATCATTCTCGGAGAGGACGAGGCCGGTGTGCACCTCGAGCTTGACGGCGAGGTGGAACTGACCGCGCAAGTCCATGAGATGACCAAGGCCAGCCTTGTGCTGACCGATGAGCTAATTGAGGCGGCCCGCGAACGCGGCGGACTGCCGCCACAACCCGACGAAGATGGTTTCGACGGCCTTGAGCTGGACGACACCGAAGACGACACTGAAGATAAAGAAGAAAATGGAGCCGCGACATGAGTACAGTCGGCGTTTCAGCCAACAGGCTGGAGATTTTGCAGATCGCCAAGGCGGTGGCCGAAGAAAAGGCGATCGACAAGTCCATCGTGATCGAAGCGATGCAGGAAGCCATCGAGAAGGCCGCCAAGTCGCGTTACGGCCAGGAACTCGACATCCGCGCTGTCATTGATCCCGAGACGGGCGAGCAGACGCTGACGCGGGTCCAAACGGTGGTCGAAGACGCAGAGATCGAAGACGAGACCCAACAGATCACGCTGACGGACGCCATGAAGATCGATGCGGAGCTGGAAGTCGGCGACGAGATTGCCGAGGAGCTTCCGCCTTTCGACTTTGGCCGCGTGGCGGCTCAGACCGCCAAACAGGTGATCATGCAGAAGGTGCGTGATGCCGAGCGTGAGCGCCAATTCAACGAGTTCAAGGACCGCGAAGGCGAGATCATCAACGGCATCGTCAAGCGCGTCGAATATGGCCACGTGATCATCGACCTTGGCCGCGCCGAAGGCATCATCCGCCGCAATGACGGCATTCCGCGCGAGAATTTCCAATCCAATGACCGTGTGCGCGCCTATCTCTACAAGGTGAGCCGCGAGGTGAAGGGCCCGCAAATCTTCCTGTCGCGCGCCCACCCCGACTTCATGGTCAAGCTCTTCGCCCAGGAGGTGCCCGAGGTCTATGAAGGCGTCATCGAGATCAAGGCGTGCGCCCGCGATGCCGGTTCACGCGCCAAGATCGGCGTGTTTTCAAATGACAATTCCATCGATCCTGTCGGTGCCTGTGTCGGTATGCGCGGCGCGCGCGTCCAGGCGGTCGTGTCTGAACTGTCTGGTGAGAAGATCGACATCATCCCCTGGAGCCATGACGAGGCCACGTTCATTGTGAATGCGCTCCAGCCTGCCGAGGTCTCCAAGGTGGTGCTTGACGAGGAAGAAGAGCGCG
>JBCBGD010000252.1:0-3821 GCA_038527085.1 Pseudomonadota bacterium
ACACGTCTGCCGCCCCATTGAATCTGTGCAAGGTGCCAAGGGGCGTCTGCAGGGCCACCCCATCATCGCTGCCGAGGCGCTCTGCTCTCAGCGCCAGTGACACGTCATCCCAATCAATTGTGGCCCCAATCTCGGCGAAGGCTGGCTTTGCGCCGCCGCGATCCTGAACCGCCAGGCTGCCGGTCCATCGCACGCCGACCCCGTTGCGGAAGGCGCGTCCGTCCAGGGCAATCCCCGAGGTGCGGCTCTGCGAGAAGACCTCTGCATCGCTATCGACATCAAGATCGAGATGAAAGGCGCTTAGTGTGCCGACCGGCGAAGGCAGGCTCGCGGCCACAAAAAAGCTCTCGCTGTCCAGCTGGCCCTCGGCGCGCCGCTCTCCGATGAACCGGTTGACTTGCCAGATGTACCCAGCGTTGACGGTAACGCCGTCCTTAAGCGCGACCTGTCCCGTGACCGCGTCATAGGTCTGTTGGTTCTGGCGGAAGTCCGAGATGCCGAGAAATCGCTCATTCCTGAGTGAGAGACGCTGCCGCCCCGCCGTAAATGTCAGGCTGTCGGTTGGCGCGTAGTCGATCTGGAGCCGATTGAGGCTGATGCCTTCGGGGTCTGGTATGACTGGGCGGCCGTCACGGGTGAAGAACCCGTTTCGATCATCGTCAATCAGACCGCTGATAAGGTCGAGTTCGACAACCCCGCTGAGCCGAGCCGAGGCCTTGAGCTCGATCGAAGGCCGCATGCGCAAGGTCAAAGCCTCTGCGCCAGGCGTGTCACCATTGGCCCCGACCTGTTCGAAACGCAGGCGGACGTCATTCTGGAACACAAGATCAGGCGCCTGCGCCGCCGCAAATGAGCAAACAAGTGGGCTGGACGAGACGACAATGATGAGCGCTGCCGCCTTTCGCGCTGACATGGCGTCCCCTCCTGTGACAGTCCGGTTTAGATTCACCGCCATGTCCCTGCAATTAGTTCAAAAGTTTTTGAACCAAGCGCATAGTTCGCGCGACACTCACACAGACCCTGCGCAAGACATCGGCCAAAAGGCGAGCCCGAACACGATGAGCGAGAAGAGATACGACCACGACACCTTGGTGGCCTTTGTCACCGGGGATCTCCCAGACACGATACACAGGGAGATAGAAACGGCCTGCGAGACCGACACGGACCTGGCGGCTGAGATAGCGGTCATGCGCGGCGTGATCGAGGCGCAGGCAGCGCGCGCACTGGAAGTGCCTGCGACCGAGTTCGGCTGGGCGCGCCTGTCGAAAGCCATCGACCGAAGTTTAAGCGAGGCCGCAAAACCCCAGCCGAGCCAGCAGCCGCGTTTTGCCCTGTGGCAGGTGGCGGCCTCAGCCGTCGCCGCCGTCGCCATCTGGCAGGCACTCGCGGTACCGCTCTTGACGCGCACCGACGACACAGGCGCTGGATATGTGCCGGTCAGCGAGGCCACGCTTGACGACACTCGAGCGAGGATTCTTTTCAAGGGCGGGACCGGCGAAGCGGAAATGCGCGCGCTCTTGCGCGATGTGGACGCCACCATAATCGCGGGTCCTTCAGCGATTGGCTTCTATACGGTGGTCTTTGAGTCCGCCGAGGCGCGAACGTCGGCTCTCGTGCAACTTGAAGATCCAGAGAGCGCAGTAGAAGTAGTGCAGATCGATTAGCCGCGTGTGCGGGAAAGACACCGCATCAGCAATTTCTTCGCGTGGAAAATGCGGGTCTTTACCGTGCCTTCACTCACATCCTCGATTTCCGCGATCTCGCGGTAGGTCATCTCGTCATAGAATGACAGCGTCACCGCTGCACGCTGGGCATCTGACAGGTCATCAAGGCACTGGCGCACGCGTTCGGCGTCTTCGGCGTTTGCGATGACCGCCACGGCATCGGGCGCATCATCGGGCAACGTCTCGTCGGGTTCCGATACGATCAGCCGCGAGAGTTTCCGGATGCGATCAACGGCCTTGTTCCTGGCGATCGAATACATCCAGGATCGAACTGAAGACTTCGCCTGAAAGCGTGCCGCGCGGGTCCAGACCTCAAGAAACGTGTCCTGAACCACATCGGCAGCTTCAACCGGATCGTTGAGGCGGTTTCTCACGAAGGCCGTCAGATCGCTGGCATGGCGCTCGTAGAGCAATCGCATGGCAGCTTTGTCGCCGCGCTCAATCTGTCGGATCAGAGCATCGTCTGACGTGTCCATTCCGCGTTCCACGAGCGTGTATCGTCAGGCGGACTTCGCCTTGTCGTCCTCTTCGCGCCCGCGCATCTTCGCCTTTTCGATAAGAGACTTCAGATGATCGGGGTCCGCCGCGTCGAGGACGACAGCGAAAGCTTTCTCAATGTCCTTATCGACATTGGGCTCCGCGCGAGCGCCTTTCGTGTTTCCTTTAGTCGGCTTGTTGGACACGTGATCGCCTTTCTTCCATTTCGAGCAAGACTAACACTCAAAACGGTAAAAATATTCATGAGCTGATGAAATACATCCCATGCGTGTGCTGATGAATTCTTCAGCTACTTTTAAGGGCGAGTATGGCTTTGCGGGCGGTTGAGAGGCGGCTCATGACCGTGCCGATTGGGATCTGAAGGGACTGCGCCGCTTCCGCGTAGGACATGCCTTCGACGCAAACCAGAAGCATCACGCTGCTCTGTCCTTCCGGAAGCGCCGCGATCGCTTTCAGGACCTGGGCGACTTGGACCTTGCTTTCGCCCTCTGCTGCTGTCGACTCGAGGTGAGCATCCGCGATCTCGACGAGCCCTGCCCCGCGCCGGACGGCATTGGCCCGCGTTGTGTTGCGCCAAATCGAGATCAGTATGGAATAGAGCCAGCTGTCCAGCCGCGAGCCCGACTCAAATTGGTCGGCGCGCTCGAGCGCGCGAATACACGTCGACTGGACCAAATCATCGGCGACAGCGTGATCCCCGCATTGGGTGAGCGCAAATCGCCAGAGCCGCGCAAGCATCGTTTCCAGACCTTGCTCCACTTCCTGACGACTTGTTTCCACAACCGCCTCCAACGCCACAGCATTCATCGTTTCTCTCCGATCACATCGGCAAATAGGCACGGGCGCTTTCCTGTCCCGTACTTTCAGGCGTCGAATGAGGCTCGGTCAGGGTTCAAAAAAAGAGTCGAAAAAAACAACGAATAAACCCGGGCCCTGCGCTGTTCTCTCCGTGATCCGCCAAAACGCCTGCCAACGAAGAGGCGTCGCGGTGACCTGGAAACCCAAGGAACACGGAGCCACACAATGGCCTACGACACACAGAAAACCCGCACGAAAATCATCGGCACAGCAGCCAGTCTTGCTGCGTTCCTGGCCTTCTCAGGCCGCGCTCAGGCTCAAGGCAGCGACACCGCAACAAGTGGTCTTGTGGATGTTTCCACCATGCAGGGTGTTGCCAGCGTCACGCAAAATTCGGACGGCAGCGTTCTGGTCACGATGGATGATGGATCGAGCTTTGTGCTCTCCGCCGGTGATGTGGTGATCGAAAATGGCGTCGTTTTCGCCGACCCGAGTGCGATCAACGCTTCTGTGCCCACGGGCGACCTGCCATTGAACGGGGCGTTAATCGGCGCAGCGGCCGTGGGCGCAGGTGTTCTTGCTGCCGTTGCCAGCGGCGATGACGACGACGATGGCGGCAATGATGCGCCAGTGCTTTTGAACTCGCCTCCGGCGTTCACATCAGCCGACACAGCGTCCAGCGAAGAGGATGCTACTGACACTGGCTATTCGGCCACGGCCTCAGACATCAATGGCGACGCAGTGACGTTTTCGATCACTGGCGGGCCGGACGCCGCACGGTTTGCGATCGACGCCAACACC
>JBCBGD010000253.1:0-3815 GCA_038527085.1 Pseudomonadota bacterium
GGAGAAACAGAAACCCGATACCAAGACTGTAGGACACTGGAGCCCCCACCGCTTCTTCCATGGTACCCCCCACAGCCTCGGGCGATGCCCTTGTGCTAGAGGATCAGATACCGCGTCCTCAGCGTCCCGTCGAGCCGAAGCCGCCTGCGCCGCGTGCTGTATCCGGCAGCGTGTCCACTTCGCGCCATTCAAGCCGCGTCACCGGCGCGAGGACCAGCTGGCCGATCCGCTCGCCGCGGGCGATCTCGAATGGCTCCTCGCCATGATTGATCAGGATCACCTTCAGTTCGCCGCGATAGTCGCTGTCGATGGTGCCGGGCGAGTTCAAGCAAGTGATCCCATGCTTTGCGGCAAGCCCCGAGCGCGGGCGCATTTGCAGCTCATAGCCCTCCGGGATCGCCACGCTGAGCCCCGTTTCCACCATGGCGCGCTTGCCTGGCTGAAGGATCACCGGCGCATCGGCAGGCACGGCCGCGCGCACATCCAGCCCGGCCGAGCCGTTTGTCTCGTAGGCGGGCAGGGCGAGGCCTTCGAAATGGGGCAGGGGGCGGACATCGACGGAAACGGTATTTGTCATGGCGTGTGGGATGACGCCGCGCGCAGATTCGGTCAAGTTGGCGCAGAGTTAAGCCGTGGAATTCGCGCGATGCCGACACCGCCGCCCTTCATCACCGCAACGCGCTTGGGTGAGACCGGCCGTGTCCGCCATGGCTTTTTCAGCCGCGACGGCGGGGTGTCCCGCGGAATTTACGCCAGCCTGAACGCAGGCATTGGGTCCGGTGACGATCCCGCGGCCGTGACCGAGAACCGGGCCAGGATCTGCAGCGCGCTCGGGGCGACGGCAATCGTCTCGCCTTACCAGGTCCACGGGGCGAGCGCGGTGGAGGTCACGGCGTGCTGGCCGGATGAGGCGCGGCCCGAGTGCGACGCGCTCGTGACCGTCACGCCGGGCATCGCGCTTTGCATCCTGAGCGCTGACTGCGTGCCGGTCCTGTTTGCCGACACCTGCCTGCCTGTGATCGGCGCGGCCCATGCGGGCTGGAAAGGCGCTCTGGCCGGTGTCTGCGAAGCGACGTTGGAGGCGATGGCGGCGTATGGTTCGCGCCCAGGCGACATCGTCTGCGCCATCGGCCCGGCGATCCAGCAGGCGAGCTATGAGGTCGGGCCGGAGTTTGCCCAGCGGTTCCTGGCCGACGATCCGAAGAGCCGCACCTTCTTCCGACCTGGCACAGGCGACAGGCAGCACTTTGACCTGACGGGGTATGTCCATCGGCGACTGGGGCGCGCTGGGGTCGGCCATATCGATCGGCTCGACATCGACACCTGCACCACCGAGGCCTACTTCTCCAACCGGCGCCGCACCCATCGCGGCGAGCCAGACTATGGCCGGAATGCCTCAGTCATCGTGCTTTCGCCGTGAGCAAAGGGAAAAAGCGCCCCGAACGCATTGCACCGCCGTCACCTTTGCGACAGGTACATGACAGCCGCCGCCCCCAACCCTCCCAGACCCCATGCGCCACCTCATGAAACTGATTTCCTGCACCGCCAACGAGCCGCTTGCCGAAGCGATTGCTGATTATCTCGACGTGCCGCTGACAGAGCGGCGGATCGAACGGTTTTCCGACAATGAGGTGTTCATCCGCATCAACGAGAATGTGCGCGGCGAGGATGTCTACGTTATCCAGTCGACCAGCTTCCCGGCCAACGATACGCTGATGGAGCTGTTGATCTGCCTCGATGCGCTCAAGCGCGCCTCGGCCCAGCGCATCACTGCGGTGATCCCCTACTATGGCTATGCCCGCCAGGACCGGAAAACCGACGGACGCACACCGATCTCTGCCAAGCTCGTCGCGAATCTGATCGTCGCGGCGGGCGCCGACCGGGTTCTCACCATGGATCTCCATGCCGGCCAGATCCAGGGTTTCTTCGATGTGCCTACCGACAACCTCATCGCCGCGCCAGTCATCGAGAACGATGTCCGCAAGCGCTTCAAGCTGAAGTCCCTGGTCATCGTCTCACCGGATGTGGGCGGCGTGGTCCGCGCGCGTTCCCTGGCCAAGCGGCTCGGCTGCGATCTCGCCATCGTCGACAAGCGCCGGCCCAAGGCGGGCGTTTCGGAAGTCATGAACATCATTGGCGACGTCAAAGGGCGCCAGTGCATCCTGGTCGATGACATTTGCGACAGCGGCGGCACGCTGCGCGGCGCGGCGGCGGCGCTGAAGGAAAAGGGCGCCACTGGCGTGTCGGCCTACGTGACCCATGGCGTGTTCTCCAAGAACGCCATTCAGAATTTTGAGGAGTCTGAGCTGGATGAGATCGTTGCCTGCGACACGATCCGTCCGCGCAAGGAAGACCTGAAATCCAAGAAGCTCCGCGTGCTCACGGTCGCGCCACTGCTCGGTGAAGCCATCCGCCGCATCGCGAACAAGGAAAGCGTCTCGAAGCTGTTCGACTAGTCGGCGTATCCGACAGGCTTCAGAATCGTGTACGCTACGCCGATGCCTGGTTCTGCGCCCCAACGCCGCGTGATTGCAAAGCTGCCGCCCGATGCGGTGAACCGGATTGCCGCCGGCGAGGTGGTCGAGCGACCTGCTGCTGCGGTGAAGGAGCTGGTCGAGAACGCGCTGGATGCCGGCGCGCGCCATGTCTCTATCTCCATCGAAGATGGCGGGCTGAAGCGCATGGTCATCGAGGATGATGGCTGCGGCATGGAAGGCGAAGAGCTGCTCATTGCGCTCGAGCGCCATGCCACCTCGAAGCTCTCGCCGGGCGAGGATGGCCGCATCGACCTTCTCAACATCCACACCATGGGTTTTCGCGGCGAAGCGCTGCCCTCCATTGGTTCTGTCTCACGCATGACGATCACCTCGCGCGCGGCTGGGTGTGAAACGGCGGAAGTCTTCATCGAAGCGGGCCGGATCGAAGGGCCAAAGCCCGCGCCCTGGGCCGGGCGGGGCGCGAGCGGTACGCGCATTGAGGTGCGCGACATTTTCTATGCCACGCCCGCGCGGCTGAAATTCATGAAGTCCGAGCGGGCCGAAACCATGGCCGTGACCGATGCGGTCAAGCGCCTCTCCATGGCGCGGGCCGATGTCTCGTTCAGCCTGGAGAGCAATGGCCGGTCTGTGTTCCGCCACAGCGCAGAGGCCGGCGATCCTGCCGATGCGCGCCTTGCCAGGCTTGGCGCGATCATGGGGCGGGCGTTTCGCGAAAATGCCATCCCCATCGAGGCGGAGCGGGAAGGCGTCACCATTTCGGGCTTTGCAGGCCTGCCAACCCTGAACCGCGGCAATGCCCAGATGCAGTTTTTGTTCGTGAACGGTCGGCCTGTGAAGGACCGTATGCTGAACGGCGTCATCCGCGCGGCCTACCAGGACTTCCTGGCGCGAGATCGCCACCCCATGGCGGCGCTGTTTGTCGATCTCGATCCTGAATGGGTCGATGTGAACGTGCACCCGGCCAAGACCGAGGTCCGCTTCCGTGATGCGGGCAATGTCCGTGGTCTGATCATCGGCGCTTTGCGCCATTCTCTGGCCGCGGCAGGGCACCGCGCCAGCACCACAGTGGCGGGCGAGGCCCTCGGCAAGGTGCGCACTGAGCCTGTCCAGGCCGATGTGTTCGCCCGCTCCAGCCTCTGGGCCGAGCCGCGCCCCGCTATGGCGCCGCAGAGGCCGAGCTTTCAGGCACCGACTGGCCCGGCCTTCGAAGCTGAGGTGCCGTATGACGGCGCACCCTCGGCCCGTGTGGAGCCCGCGCCCCAGGCCCCTCCGCCTACGGACTATCCCCTCGGCGTGGCGCGCGCGCAGCTGCACGAG
>JBCBGD010000254.1:0-3803 GCA_038527085.1 Pseudomonadota bacterium
GGTTCATGCCAATCACCTACGGAGCCATGATGATCGGCACGATCGCGATCATCGGCATTGGCATCCCGCTGGTGGACCTGCCCTTCGCGGGCTTTGCGGGGTTCTATTCCAAGGACGGCATCATCGAGAGCGCGTTTGTGGCCGGCCAACAAGGTGTGCCCTACGGCATGCTGGCGTTCTGGTTCGGCATTACCGCCGCGCTGCTGACCAGCTTCTATTCCTGGCGCCTTATCTACATGACGTTCCACGGGCCCTATACCGGCGCGCACCATCTCCACGCCGCGGAAAGCCATGGCAGCGGCGGTGACCACGGCCATCATGATGATCATCACCACGATCCCCATGAGAGCCCTTTGGTGATGCTTATCCCGCTGATTTTGCTGTCTGTCGGCGCGGTCTTCGCAGGCGTGACCTTCTACGACCCGATGTTCCATCACGGCGAGGCCTTCTGGGGCGATGCGATCTACCGCGCAGAAGGCAACCACATCATCCACGACATCGATGACCTGAAGAAGGATGGCGGCTTTGCGTGGGTCTTCCTGGCGCCTGTCGTGGTCACGGTCATTGGCTTCCTGGTCGCCACGTTCACCTACTTCTTCAATCGCGGCATCGGGAAGCGTATGGCCGACAGTGGCGGCCCTCTGCATGCCATGCTTCAGAACAAGTGGTACTTTGATGAGGTCTATCAGGCCTTGATCGTGCGCCCGCTTGCCTGGCTCGGCGATCTCTTCTGGAAGGGCGGCGACGGGCGGATCATTGACGGGCTTGGACCTGACGGTGTCACCGCAGCAAGCCGTTGGGGTGCGCGCAGGTTGTCGGCAATGCACACTGGCTATCTCTACCACTACGCCTTTGTGGTGATCGGTGCGGCCTTGGTGTTCGGCGCGGTCCTCTATTGGCGCGCTGGAGGGGCAGGTTGATGCAAGGCTTCCCAATCCTCACCGCGATGACCCTCATGCCTATGGCGGGCGCACTGCTCATCATGCTGGTGCGTTCGGCTATCGGTACTAGCCAGGCGGAGTCGGACGGATCGAAAGCGATCACGGCCGGTCTCGTCATCTCGCTCGCGACGTTTGTTGTCTCAATCGTGGCGCTGACCGCTTACCGACCCGGTGTCGAGGGCTATCAGTTGGTTGAGCAGGTCGCCTGGTATGGCGAGGTCCAGTACAAAATGGGCGTCGATGGACTGTCGATCCTTCTCGTGGTGCTCACCACGCTCCTGATGCCATTCTGCTTTATTGCGAGCTATGGCTCGGTGAAGGAACGCGTGACCGAATATGTGGTGGCGTTTTTGATCTTGGAGACTTTCATCATCGGCGCATTCTGCGCGCTCGATCTGATTCTCTTCTACATCTTTTTCGAGGCGGGCCTTATTCCGATGTTCATCATCATCGGGGTCTGGGGCGGCGTGAACAGGATCTACGCCTCGTTCAAGTTCTTCCTCTACACGCTCTTTGGGTCGCTCTTCATGCTGGCGGCCGTTGTCTACATGGTGATCCAGGCGGGATCGTCAGATTTCGAACGGCTCGAAGATTTTGCCTTCGCGCCCGGCGCGCAAACATGGCTTTGGCTCGCCTTCTTCGCCAGCTTCGCCGTGAAACTGCCCATGTTCCCGGTGCACACCTGGCTGCCAGACGCGCACGTGCAGGCGCCGACCGCCGGATCAGTCCTCCTGGCGGGCATTTTGCTGAAGCTTGGCGGATACGGCTTCATGCGGTTTTCGCTGCCCATGTTCCCGGACGCCAGTGTATACTTTCAGCCTTTCATGTTCGCCTTGTCGGTGGTTGCGATCATCTACGCGTCGCTTATTGCTTGGCGCCAGACAGACATGAAGAAGCTGGTGGCCTACAGCTCTGTTGCGCACATGGGTTTCGTCACGCTCGGCCTCTTCAGCTTCACCGAGATCGGCCTCCAGGGGGCCGTCTTCCAGATGCTCAGCCACGGCCTCATCTCCGGCGCGCTGTTCCTCATCGTTGGCGTGATTTACGACCGGGCTCACACGCGGGAAATTGCGGCCTTTGGCGGGCTCGTCAGCAAGATGCCGGTCTATGCGGCACTGTTCATGCTGTTCACCATGGCCAATGTCGGCCTGCCGGGCACGTCGGGCTTCGTTGGTGAGATCCTGACCATGATCGGTGCGTTCCAGGCTTCAACCTGGGCGGCCTTTGGGGCAGCGCTTGGGGTGATCTTTTCTGCGGTTTACATGCTCACGCTCTACCGCCGCACGGTGTTCGGTGAGCTCAACCCGGAGCTGAAAGCGAAAATCGAGCGCAACGAAGTGACCATGTCCGATGTCAACGTGTTGGAACTGGTGTGCCTCGTTCCGCTTGCGCTCGGTGTCATTATCCTCGGTGTGAAGCCGGACCTCATTTTCGACATTACCGAAGGGGCAAGCCAGCGCGTTCTGTCCCTCATGTTTGGAGGCTGATCGCCCATGGTGGACTGGATCGCCACACTCGAAACACTCGCGCCTGAGCTTTGGCTCGTGAGCGTTGGCCTTACGGGAACGTTTTTCGGAGCCCTCTTGGGCCAGGGCAGTGCGCGGGCGTTTTTCAAGCTCGGCGCCATCGCCTTGTTCGTCGCGGCAGGGCTCGCCTATGTCTATGTCGATGGCGGCGAAGCCTTTGGCGGTCTCGTTGTCACAAATCCTTTCGTCAACTTTGCAAAGATCGTGAGCTTCGCGCTCGCCGGGGCCGCGCTCTGGATTGCCGACGGATTCTTCGAACGCCACGCGACGCTGCGCTTCGAATATGCGCTCCTGATGATCTTCGCCAGCCTGGGCATGGGGCTAACGCTCTCAGCGGCAGATCTTATGACGCTCTACATGGGTGTGGAGACACTCAGCCTGACCTCCTATGTGCTTGCGTCATTTCACCGTGACAGCCCGCGTTCGGCCGAAGCCGGCCTGAAATACTTCGTGCTTGGCGCACTCGCGTCTGGCTTGCTGCTCTACGGCGCATCGCTTGTCTACGGCTTCTCCGGCTCGACCAGCTACGCGGTCATCGCCGAGTCCGAGATGGGCATAGGCCTGCTGTTCGGCATGGTTCTAATGATCACGGGGCTTGCCTTCAAAGTGTCAGCCGCGCCGATGCACGTATGGACGCCGGACGTCTATGAAGGTTCGCCCACGCCTGTCGTCGCCTTCTTCTCGGCCGCCCCGAAAATGGCGATGATGGTGGTCTTCGCCAATGTCCTGTTCACGGTGTTCGGTGATGCAGTGGAGGATTGGCAGCTGATCCTTGCGATCATCGCTGGCGCATCCATGCTTGTCGGCGCGTTCGGCGCGCTCCTCCAGAATAACATCAAACGGCTGCTCGGATACTCGTCCATTGCAAATATGGGCTACGCTCTTGTACCGGTCGCGGCGGGCGCAGACCTCGGCGCTCCAGCGCTGCTCCTGTTCATGACGATCTACGTGATCGCGTCGCTCGGCATGTTTGCAGGCGTCCTGATGATGCGCCGTACAGGCGGCATGGTTGAAGACATCAGCGAGCTCGGCGGCTTCATCAAGAATCGGCCTGTTGCCACATTGGCGCTCACGGCGATCTTGCTGTCGATCGCGGGAATTCCTCCCCTGGCAGGGTTTTGGGCAAAGTATGACGTTGAAGCTGGCCTAGCCGCGGGACTCTTGCCGCTTGTTATCATTCTGGTGGTCGCGTCTGTCATTTCAGCCGCCTACTACTTGCGCATCATCAAGGTGATGTGGGTCGACGCACCGAAGCAGGACTTCCAGTCGGCCGATCCTTCAGTCGTCGCGACCGTGGTGGCCTGTGGCGTACTGATGTTCCCGGTCCTGCTCGTGG
>JBCBGD010000255.1:0-3776 GCA_038527085.1 Pseudomonadota bacterium
TCAGATGCCAGGCTTGAAGCGCTGCGCCGCTTTACGAAACAGATGGTCGACCAGCGTGGCTTTGTTTCAGATGCCGAGCTGGAGACCTTCATCGCGGCAGGCTTTGACCGCGCGGCGGTGCTCGCCGTCATCCTCGGTGTCTCGCTCAAGGTGATGTCGAACTATACAAACCACGTCGCCGAGACGCCGGTGAACGAGCAATTCCAGGCCCACGTCTGGGAGCCACGCGCTAAGCGCGAGACGGCAGCGGCGTGACTCTTTCCTCGAAAAACCAAAAAAGCCGCCCCGGTTTTGGGGCGGCTTTGATTTGGTGTTGCGAAGGAGCTGGCTTCAGTTGCCGAGGCCTTCAAACCGCTTAGTGACGGCAACTTTAAACGTCCGCCCAAACGGATTGTGAGTGTAGGGATCGTAGTTCAGATCGAACTGAGCAAAGGGTGGGTCTTCGTCAAAGACGTTAACCACCGACAGTCCCAGATCGAACTCGTAAGGCAACTCTACATTATAGAACAAATCTAACGTTGTCTGAGAGTCGATCTCGCTGTTTTCGTCTCCTGTCAGATCGCCGCGTTCATCGTCATAGCTGTCGATATGACGAACGACGGCACGGAAGTTGTGCGGTCCCGTTGCGAGATTAGCATAAAGGTTCGCCTTCCATTGCGGTTGTGAGCGAAATGGATTGGACCGGTTGAACTGGCCCACGATGTCTTCGCCACCGACGGCCACGCCGTCGATCTCATAGGGGCTGGTGTTGTATTCGAAGACGTAGGTAACTTCACCACCGAACGCCAATTCGCCGAACGCCAACTCGGAAAGCGTATAGTCGCCCCGAACATCCAAGCCAGACGTTTCAACGCCGGGACCATTAACGACCCGGGTCTGAATACGCTCGATACCAGCGCCCGAGGGATTTACCGGGTCCTGGAAGGTGATGCGGCTCAGGATTGGGCTGTCCGTTGCTCCGCCGCCGATGGCGGCGAGCGCAGCGCCCACAATCTGTTCTTGGCTTTCAACAATGATCAGATCTTCGAAATCGAAGCTCCAATAGTCGATCGTGCCCCGGAAACCTCCACGCTCGTAGATTGCGCCAACATTGTAGCTAAACGCAGTCTCAGGCTCGAGATCCGGATTGCCGAACTGGTCGACTGCCTTGAACGCGCCAGTTGGGGCAACAAACTGCAGCGTGGTGGCAACGCCCGAAAGCTGGTTCAGGGTTGGCCCGCGGAATGACGTTTGAGCATTGCCGCGAAGCGCAAACACGTCAGTGACCTGCCACTTCGCCGCGAGTTTTGGATCAAGCGTCGAACCTATAGCACCGCCATAGTCTTCGTAGCGAACGGCAGCCTGGACATCGACATTGTCATAGAGCGGAATCTGAAATTCCGCGAAAATGGCGTAGATGTCTCTATCGTCATCGAACGGGGTGGTGCCGGCGAGGAATGAGAATGGGCCGTTCCCTTCTGGACCAGGGTTGACCGTCAAGTCATCAAGATCGACGGGATCAACCTCGCGGCCCTCCTGGCGCAATTGCACGCCGGCTGCCCATCCGACATTGCCACCTGGCGCCGTCAGCGGGCTTTCGCCACTGAAAATGGCGTCGAAGACAAACAGGTCATTGGTGACGGTGGTGCCGGTTTCACCAGTCAGCCAATTTGCTAACTCAACTGAATTGGCAAGTGCAGGATCGAAGTTTGGATTGGCTTCGCCTGTAATCGCATTGGCCGCGATCGAATTGGAGAAAGGATTGTAGTATTCACAGCCACCTTCGCCGGCGACGGCGCCTGCTGGAATTGCACCGGAGTTGGCATCCGAACAGACACCAAAGCCCTGGAGCGCATTAGCAAAGCCATTGATGAACGAGTCGTTGGTCCGCTCATCTGCTTCGGATTGCGCCCAGACCACGCTGGTGGTCCAGTCGATGCCGTTGTTGAATTTTCCGGAGAGGTCACCCGAAATCCGATACGTCGTGTGTTCACGCCGCCCTTCCTGAGGGCCGAACCCAGTTCCTGGGAAACCTGAGAAGCCAAATGAGCGACCAATGAAGATCAACTCCTGATTGGCGTTTCCATCAGCGTCAACGCCACCCACTGCCGCCGCAAACGCTGGATTGTTTGCAAGCGTTGCGCGAAGGCCAGGATGGTCCACCGGCACAATCGGACCAGCGATCAGGTTACCCTCGGCGTCCACCTGCCCTAGTACTTGTTGTGGTGGATAGGACGGGGATGTTTTCCATGCGGGAACGTCGGTGTTGGCAAACAGCCCTTCGATGTGAAGCTCCATGCCGCTGTCGAACTCGTAGTTGAATTCGGAGTAAAGTTGATAGCGCTCCTCTTCTTCAACGAGATTGTCGAACTGGGTGAATTGGAAACGACAGAGGGATGTTCCGAATCCGAAATCGGATTGGAATGCTCCAAGGTCAGTACATCCAGGGTCAGCAAAGCCTGCAATGAATTGGTTGCCCAGAAAATTTGCCAGACCTGTGCCAGCCTGCGCCGCCGCAACATTGGATGCTGGAACAAAAGTACCCGGATTGCCGATGCCGGACCAACCACCGACAGGATTTTCTGTGAAAGGCAACACGGCCCAATCTTTTTCTAGAAGCGGGACTTCGTTCCGGTACTGGTAACCAGCCGATGCCAAGAAGCTCATCTTGTCACTTTGCCAGCCATAAGCCGCAGATAGGTCGTACTCGCCATCTGTGCCCTCAAACGTCTCGAAGGATCCTGACAGTTCTAAACCTTCAAGGTCAGTGCGCGTGATGAAATTCACAACACCTGCAATGGCATCGGAGCCATAAAGGGCGGCGGCGCCGTCCTTCAGAACTTCGATTCGACCGATCGCTGCTGCAGGGATCTGATTGGTATCAACGAACAATTGCGCTTGCTCACCAATCGCGAAAGGCGAGTAAACCTGCCGCTTTCCGTTGATAAGGACGAGTGTTCTGGCAGCACCAAGGCCGCGCAAATTGATATTCGACGTGCCCTCAAGGCCATTTGAGGCAAATTGATTGGTCTCGCCATCGATACCGGACGAGACACCGAGGTTGCGCACGAGATCCGTGATGGAGGGCGAGCCTTCTAGCTTCAGGTCGCCCGCGGTGAGAACATCGACAGGCAAGGCGGCATCTTCGGGCGTTCCGGCGATGAACGACCCCGTGACAACCACAGTTGCCTGGCGGGCTTCTTCCTCTGTCTCCTGGGCAACAGCGGTGCCCCCTGCGGCGAGCGCAGCCGCGGAAATCGAATAAACGAGGACTGATTTGATACTCATGACTTGGTACTCCTCCCGGTAAAGCGCGCCGTTTTCGACGTCACACGAGACAAGTGTAGATCGTAATAGACGCTGCTGAACAGGGGCTATTTATATTGCGCTGCACAATGTGTTGCAGTTTTATCACAACCGCATCGCAGCGAACGAAAATCGACGAGGGACAATCACCTCAAAGTCCCTCAAAGCGTGAAACACAAAACCTCGATTCACCCGCCCTAGGGGTCGCGTTGCGCCATGGCGCGTCTTTGCGGCGCCGACGATTTTGCGTACTTGAAAGACCATGGCGTTTTCTCCCCCGATCCTGACAGTCCGCGACATCATTGGCGACGCGGTCGAGCCAGCCGATTTCCCCAGCGCGACCATTCGGTTCCGAAACGACAGGTGGGCAGGCAAGGTCGGGCTTGGCGGCCTGGATGACGAGGCCTGGGCGAATCACTTCGCGCGATTCCAGCCGCTGCCGGACAATCTCCCGGAGCCCCTGGCCTTGCGCTATCACGGCCACCAGTTCG
>JBCBGD010000256.1:0-3766 GCA_038527085.1 Pseudomonadota bacterium
GCCAGCGAAGCAGGTGAGGGCGTTGGTCCATGGCCGCCATTATCGGGGCGGCGCAGGAGGGGGCGGAGAAGTTTTTCTTGTCCAGAGGACACGCGAGGCTAACGCGCCAGGCGCGGCATCCTGAACGGCAGGAGCATCTTCACGATCTGTCGGCGCAGGCGGTCGCCCGCGAAACTCTCATAGATCCCGGTGCGGGCCGCGCCGAGCAGGGGCGCTTCAATCAGTGAGCGCGCATAGAAGGGGGTGTCTTCAAAGGTGCGCAGGTGGCGCGCCTCACCCGCCCGATCGGCCCGGGTGGGGCGTGGAATGCGCCAGACCTGTGTGTCGGACAGGCGTGCAAGCGGCGGCGGCTCGAACGCCTCATGGCTGCCGTCCGGCTTGAAACGGAGCGCCAGGTTTCGCTCCTGCCCTGCCCGCGGCTGGGTGTTGTAGAGGATCGCCGTCTCGCCGTCGCCAAGGTCGTAGCGTGACCAATCCCAGAGGCGGAACCCCTCCTCCAACGGCTCACTGCCCTGGTTGGAGTCGAGGTAGCCCCGCCCCCGCCAGGACAGGCCGGGATGGGTGAATTCCACCGAGACCGCTGCGTTTGGATTGATCGGCGCCCAGCGGTGCGCGCGGGCATCATCCAGGGCGAACGCCTCAACGACCATGCTGTCGAAATCGACCGTGATGCGCCCGCGCAGGGGATAGGGGATCGGCGCACAGCGCTCGTGGACATTAATGGTCAGCCGGGTGCCGTCGAAGCTCAGCGCGCTGTTGTGGACCTGAAACCGCTCGGGCGTGGCCTGCACCTGCCGCCTGCCCCGCTCTGTCATCGCCCAGCGCCCTGCCCGCGGGCGGTAAAGCGCGACATTGATGGCGCAATGGTCCAGAGGGTCATCCCGGCCTGACCAGGCGTAATAGGGCGAAAACACGCTGCCGATGAAGGCGATCATGGTGAGGCCGTTCTGGCCGTCCTCGCTCAGCGCATCGAGGTACCACCAGGCATAGCCGCCAGCGGCGACGGCAAGGTCAAACCGCAATCGCTGAGAATGGCCAGGGCCGCGGCTTTGCCCGACAGGGCCGCCATCGGCGCGCCCGGACCCGGATGCACACTGCCGCCCGCCAGGTATAGCCCCTGAAGGCGGGTGCGCGCGGCCGGCCTCTGGAAACTCGCGCGCCATCCATGGCTCGCCATCCCGTAAAGCGCCCCGCCCGTGGCCGGGAACATCGCGTTGAAGTCGCTGGGCGTTGTCGCCACCGCGCTCTCCAGCCCCGCTTCCAGATTGAGCCCGCAGTGCTGCAAGAGCGTCAGCATCCTTTCCTGGCATTGGGCGGTCTCCTTGTCGGTGAAGGTGTGGGTGTCGCCCTTGGGTGGGGCGTTGATAAGGCAGAAGAGCCGTTCAGCGCCGCTGGGCGCTCGCAGTCCCGGCGCGCGGTCAGGCGCGCAGATATAGGTGGTCGGGTGGGCTGGCACTTCGCCGCGATCGAACACGGCATCGAACTCGGCCGCATAATCATCGGAGAAGAACACAGTGTGCATGTCGAGCGGCACGCCTTTTGGCTCAGCGACCATGGACCAGGTCATCGCCGACTGTGAGCGCTGAATATCGCCTGGCAGGCTGAGCGCGCGGGGGCCCGCCGCACCGAGCGCTCCCGCGGCGATGGCGGCCGCGTCGCCGTTCATGACGAGGATGTCGGCCGGGCGCACATCGCCGCCATTGATCCGTACGCCCTGGACGCGGCCTGCGGCTTCGACGATCTCGGTGACATCACTGTCATAGTGGAAGGTAACCCCATTGCGCGTTGCGACCCGCTCCAGCGCCTTCGCGATGGATTGCATGCCGCCATCCAGAGCCCAGACGCCCTCCTGTTCCACATGGGCGATGAGCATCAGCGTGGCGGGCGCGCGAAACGGCGAGGCGCCGCAATAGGTGGCATAACGCCCGAACAGCTGGCGCAGGCGCGGGTCTTCGAAAGAGCGCGAAAGTGCGCCCCAGAGCGTGGAAAAAGGCGAGGTGTTCAAGAGCGAGAGCGGAGATTGGCTGGCGATCAGGCCGGCGAAACTGGGCTTCTGACTGCGCAGGAAAGGCTCGCGCAGGGTCTCGTACACGTCTCGGGTCTTGCTGCAGAAAGCGCGGTAGTTTGCGGCGTCGCGCGGGCCGGCAAACTCGGCGATCGCCGCGGCGCTTTTCTCACGGTCCGCGAACAGGTCCAGCGTTGAGCCGTCGGTCCAAAAGTGGCGCGCCAGCACGTCGAGCTTGTTGAGCGTGACCTCTTCGGTGAGCTCGGCGCCGGCCAGCTCCATCACCTCCTCGAAGGCCCAGTCCATGGTGAAGACCGTGGGCCCTGAGTCTATCTTTGCGCCGCCAATGTCGATCTGGCGGACCTTTCCGCCGGCTTGGGGGGCGCGTTCATAGACATCCACGTCGAAGCGGCGCGCCAGGATGGCGGCGGCCGACAGCCCGCCGATACCAGCGCCGATCACCGCAACTCGGGGGCCTGATCCCACGTCCAAAATATCCTTCCGCAGCAGGGACTCATTTGTCCACACAGATTGACAAATGTAAACGTCTTTGAAAGTTTACACGCCAAAGGAGACCTTCCCATGGACGCTGATGCCTTGATTGAATGGGCGCTTGAGGATGCTGTCTCCGAAAGCGAAAGCCCGCCGGGCCCGCCCCTTCTCGCCAGCGCCATCCGCCATGCCGTCTTCCCAGGCGGGGCGCGTGTGCGTCCGCAATTGTGCCTGGCAGTGGCCGCTGCCTGCAGCGCAGGATCGCGCGACGATCTGATGGTCAGCGCAGGGGCCGGGGCGGCGCTGGAGCTGCTCCATTGCGCCTCGCTTGTGCATGATGATCTTCCCTGTTTCGATGGCGCCGACACGCGGCGTGGCAAGCCGTCTGTCCATGTCGCCTATGGCGAGCCGATCGCGCTGCTGACAGGCGATGCGCTGATTGTGATGGCCTTCTCGACGTTGGCGCGGACCTGCGCAGAGTCGCCTGAGACCTTGTTGCGCGTGCTGCCGATCGTGACGAGCGCTGTCGGCGCACCCCATGGCATTGTCGCGGGCCAAGCCTGGGAAAGCGAGCGCGAGATCGACACCGCCACCTATCACCGCGCCAAGACCGGCGCGCTGTTCATCGGCGCGGCAGAGGCGGGCGCAGCCTCCGTTGGCGCGGACCCGACCCCCTGGCGACGGCTCGGCGAATGCCTCGGCGATGCCTACCAGGTGGCCGATGATTTGCGCGATATGCTGCTGGATGAAGACGCCCTGGGCAAACCTGCCGGGCAGGACGCGAAATGCGCGCGGCCCAATGCGGCCAGCGATCTCGGCCCCCGCGCGGCCATGGCGAAGCTCAATGGCCTGATCGAGGCCGCCGCCGACAGCGTGCCCGAGTGCAAGGGCGCGCCCGCTCTTCGCGCGCTGGTCCATGCACAGGCTTCCCGCCTTATCCCGGCGAGCCTGGCGCGCGCCCTGGCGTGACGAGTACGCCCGTGGCTGCGGCGCAGGGCCTAAGCCTTGGCGACAGGCTGCGGCGCTGGCGCAACAAGCTGCTGTCGAGCCCGAAATTCCAGGAAGCGGCGGTCGCCAATCCGCTGACGCGGCCAAAGGCGCGGGCAGAGGCGGCACGGCTGTTCAACCTCTGCACAGGGTTCGTGCACTCCCAGGTGCTGCTTGCCTGCGTCCGGCTCGATCTGATCAACAAGATCGCGGCGCGGCCGATGGATGTGGATGACGTCGCGAGCGCGGTGAACCTGCCGACCGATGGCGCCGAGCGGTTGC
>JBCBGD010000257.1:0-3764 GCA_038527085.1 Pseudomonadota bacterium
CATGTCATGTCGGACGCGCTCGCGATTGACCCTGCAACGCGCGCGAGCCTCGAGCTGGCCAAAACGCTGACAGGCGAGCGCACGGGCAGCCTGATCGACACCGTCGACCGCACCTGCACGGCTGGCGGCGCACGGGTGCTCGCCGAGCGCATCTCGCGGCCCCTTGTCGATCGCCAGGCCATTTCCGCGCGCCATGACAGCGTGGCCTGGGCGCTCGCTTCTCCGGACCTGCGCGCATCCCTGCGCAAAAAGCTCAAGGAAACGCCTGATCTTGCCCGCGCCCGCACCCGGCTTGCGCTGGGGCGTGGCGGCCCTCGCGATCTTATGGCGATCGGCCAGGCGCTGGCGGCGGGAGAGGCGATCGCCGCAGACGTGGCGCGCTCCGGCGATGTCCCGCCAGAGCTGATCAGCAGCGCGATTGCTGCCCTGACACTCAGCCGCGATGCGGGCCTCTCTGGCCTCGCCCAGGACTTGAAGCGTGCGCTTGTGGAGGATCCGCCACTGCTCGCTCGCGACGGCGGCTTCGTGGCGCCTGAATGGTCACCAGCATTGGATGAGGCGCGCACCCTGCGCGATGACAGTCGCAAGATCATCGCAGGGCTTCAGGCTGGCTATATCGACCAGACCGGCGCCAGCGCACTGAAGATCAAGTACAACAATGTGCTGGGCTACTTCATTGATGTGCCGGTAAAGGCTGGCGAGGCGATGTTGGCGCCTCCGCTGAACGAGACATTTATCCACCGCCAGACGCTGGCGAAGAATGTGCGTTTCTCCACTTCGGAGCTGTCTGAACTGGCCGGGCGCATCTCTCGCGCCGAAGAGGCCGCGACCGCGCTGGAGCTGGAAGTGTTCGAGGGCTTTGTCGCCCGCGTGCAGGAAGCCTCGGCGCGATTGGGCGAGGTCGCCGATGCGCTGGCCGAAATCGATGTGACGCTGGCCCTGGCCGAATGGGCCGACGAGGTCGGTGCGGTCCGGCCCGAACTGACAGACGCGCCTGTCTTTGAGGCCGATGGCCTGCGCCACCCTGTGGTCGAGGCGGCCCTGCGCAAGGAAGCCAAGGGCTTTACGCCAAATGGGCTCAGCCTCGACGCTAGCGCCATGACGGCCCCGCGACTCCTGCTCGTGACAGGGCCGAACATGGCGGGCAAGTCGACCTATCTGCGCGCGGCGGCGCTGGCCGTAATTCTGGCTCAGGCGGGCGGTTTTGTGCCAGCTCGAAGCCTGATGCTCGGCCCGGTCGACCGCGTGTTCTCCCGGGTCGGCGCGTCTGATGATCTGGCGCGAGGGCGCTCCACTTTCATGGTCGAGATGGTCGAAACCGCCACCATCCTGAACCAGGCGACCGCAGACAGTTTCGTGATCCTCGACGAGGTCGGTCGCGGCACGTCGACATTCGATGGGCTCGCCATCGCCTGGGCCGCCGTCGAACACCTGCACGACACAAATGGCTGCAGGGCCTTGTTCGCGACCCACTACCACGAGCTGACCGATCTGGCCGCCAAACTGAAGGGCGCGGCGAATGTCTCGCTTCGGGCCAAGGAATACAAAGACGATTTGGTCTTCTTGCACGAAATACAGGCTGGGCCGGCCGACCGCTCCTATGGCGTGCAGGTGGCCCAGCTTGCGGGTCTTCCCAGGCGTGCGGTTGCGCGTGCACGGCAAATTCTGACTCAACTCGAAGGGGAGGGTGGGCGCGCCGATCCTTTGCCGCTGTTCGCGGCGGTCGAAACCGTCCCTGCCCAGAGCGAATCGCCCGCCGACAGTGCAGTCGAGGCCGCCCTTATTGATCTCGACCCGGACGAATTATCCCCGAAGGCGGCTCTAGAACTGATCTATGAATTGCGGGCCAAAGCGTCAAAAAACCTCTCCTGAACGGCGAAAATGCTGCAAATTCAGTCATTTTGCTGCGGGTTTCCGCGCACCTAACAATTGTGCAAATTTTTTCATTCCGCGGTTGCCCACTCCGAATTCTAGGTCCAAACATTGCATCTTCCGCGTAGGAAGCCGGCGCTCGCCGGGCGGAAGTCTAAATGTGTAAGGCCCGTTCTGGGCCGTTGAAAAAGCGTATGTTGGGGAACATCATCATGGGACAAGAACTGGGCCTGGAAGAGTTGGGAGTCGCGCCGAAGCGCGTGTTCGCGCATTGGAATGAAGCGCGCCTGCACGAAGCTGCCATTGCCAATGGCGAGGCGCGCGTGGCCCAGTGTGGTCCCTTGGTTGTCGAGACCGGGCTCCACACCGGTCGCTCTGCCAAGGACAAGTTCACCGTCCGCGATGAGCTGACCGAAAACACGGTCTGGTGGGACAACAACGCCTCCATGACGCCGGCCCAATTCGATGCGCTGTGGGAAGACTTTAGGGCGCACCTTGAGACCAAGGACGTCTACCTCCAGCACCTCTATGGCGGCGCTGACCTCGACCATCGCCTGCCTGTGCGCGTGATCAACGAGTTCGCCTGGCATTCGCTGTTCATCCGCCACCTCCTGCGCATCCCAGAGCCCCAGGAATATGAAGGCTTCTCGCCTGAGTTCACGATCATCAACCTGCCGAGCTTCCGCGCTGACCCCAAGCGCCACGGCACGGTGAGCGAGACCGTGATCGCCGTGAACATTTCCAAGAAGCTCGTCCTGATCGGCGGCACCTCCTATGCCGGTGAGACCAAGAAGTCGGTGTTCACCATCCTGAACTACCTGCTGCCGACCAAGGGCGTGATGCCCATGCACTGCTCGGTCAACACGTCCGATGATGACGATGCTTGCATCTTCTTTGGCCTGTCGGGCACGGGCAAGACGACGCTCAGCGCCGATTCCAAGCGCATGCTGGTGGGCGATGATGAGCATGGTTGGTCCGAAAACGGTCTCTTCAATTTTGAAGGCGGCTGCTACGCCAAGATGATCCGCCTCAGTGAAGAGGCCGAGCCGGAAATCTACGCGACCACGAAGATGTGGGGCACGGTGCTCGAAAATGTCGTGATGGATCCTGAAACCCGCGAGTTGGACCTTGATGACGGCTCGCTGGCTGAGAACTCCCGCGGCGCTTATCCCATCTCCGCCATCCCGAACGCTTCGCCGACAGGTCGCTGCGGCCAGCCGAAAAACCTCGTCATGCTCACCTGCGATGCGTTCGGCGTGATGCCCCCCATCGCAAAACTGACGCCAGCCCAGGCCATGTACCACTTCCTGTCTGGCTACACCGCCAAGGTGGCCGGCACCGAAAAAGGCGTCACCGAGCCGACGGCAACTTTCTCGACGTGCTTTGGCGGGCCCTTCATGCCGCGCCATCCGAGCGAGTACGGCAACCTGCTGCGCGACCTGATCGCGAAGTATGACGTCGATTGCTGGCTGGTCTCCACCGGCTGGACGGGCGGCCCGCATGGGCAAGGCTCGCGCATGCCGATCAAGGCAACACGCACGCTGCTCGACGCGGCCATGGACGGCTCGCTCAATGGCGCGAGCTTCCGCACCGATGAAACCTTCGGCTTCCAGGTGCCCACCGCCGTGCCAGGCGTTGACGCGAAGATCCTTGACCCGCGCAGCACCTGGGCCGATCCCAAAGCCTATGACCGCCAGGCCGAGAAGCTGGCCGAGATGTTCGCGAATAACTTCCACATCTACGAAGACTATGTCGACGCCAGCGTGCGCGCGGCAGGCCCGCGGATCAAAGTGGACGCCTGACAATCTAGGCCACGCCAACAATAAGAGCGGGCGTCCGGATCGGGCGCCCGTTTTTTGTGATGACGAGTTCACGCGGCGTGCCCGCTGGAC
>JBCBGD010000258.1:0-3758 GCA_038527085.1 Pseudomonadota bacterium
CACTATCTCCCCGGCAGAATGCAACAACTACATCGTCAACGCCGGCTATGCTTCCGCTGAAACTTAAGGTGCTCTAGGCCACTTCGAAGCGGTCCAGCATCATCACCTTGTCCCAGGCCTTGATGAAGTCGTTCACGAACTTCTCCTTGGCGTCGGACGCGGCATAGACTTCGGCAATTGCCCGCAGCTGCGAGTTGGAGCCGAATACAAGGTCCACCCGTGTGCCGGTCCATTTGACCTCGCCGGACTTACGGTCGCGGCCTTCGAAGACTTCCTCGTCCTCAGAGCGCGCCTTCCAGGCCGTGTTCATGTCCAGGAGGTTGACGAAGAAATCGTTCGTCAGTTGGCCGGGACGATCGGTGAGAACGCCGTGTCCCGTGTCGCCGTGGTTTGCGCCGAGTGCGCGCATGCCGCCGACCAGGACGGTCATCTCCGGCGCGGAAAGCGTCAGGAGGTTTGAGCGGTCGACCAGCAATTCCTCCGCGGGACGATCCGCGCCGGGCTTGGCGAAATTGCGGAAGCCGTCTGCGGAAGGCTCCAGTACGGCGTAGGAGTCCACATCCGTCTGGTCCTGCGCCGCATCGGTGCGGCCCGGCGTGAACGGCACGGTCACCTTGTGTCCAGCGTCCTTGGCTGCCTTCTCGATCGCGGCGCAGCCGCCGAGCACGATCAGGTCCGCCAGGGAGACCTTCTTGTCGCCAGCCTGTGCGCCATTGAAATCCGACTGGATTGTCTCGAGCGTGTCGAGCACACCGGCGAGTTGGACGGGCTCATTGGCCTCCCAGTTCTTGGCGGGATCCAGGCGGATGCGGCCACCATTGGCGCCGCCGCGCTTGTCGGAGTCGCGATAGGTGGTCGCCGCGCCCCAGGCGGTCTTGATCAGCGCCTGCGGGCTCACGCCAGACGCCAGGATCTTGGACTTCAGGTCGGCAATGTCGCCCTCGCTGACCAGTTCATGGTCCACCGGCGGGATCGGGTCCTGCCAGAGCAGGTCTTCAGCCGGCACCTCGGGCCCGACATAGCGCACCTTCGGGCCCATATCCCTGTGGGTCAGCTTGAACCAGGCGCGGGCGAACGCGTCGGCAAACTGGTCGGGGTTCTGGTGGAAGCGGCGCGAGATCTTCTCGTACTCGGGGTCCATCCGCATCGCCATGTCGGCGGTCGACATGATGGTGATCTGTTTTTCGTTCGGATTGTGGGCTTTGGGCGCCATGTCCTCCGGCTTCACATCCTTGGGCTGCCACTGCCAGGCACCTGCAGGGCTTTTGACGAGCTCCCATTCATAGCCGAACAGCATGTCGAAATAGCCATTGTCCCACTGGGTCGGCTTCGGCGTCCAGGAGCCCTCCAGGCCTGACGTGATGGTGTCGTCGCCATTGCCGAGGCCATACCGGCTGGTCCAGCCAAGGCCCTGTTCGGCAATGTCAGCGCCTTCAGGCTCTGCGCCGACAAGCGCGGCATCGCCTGCGCCATGGCACTTGCCGAAGGTGTGTCCGCCGGCGGTCAGCGCGACGGTTTCCTCGTCATTCATCGCCATGCGGGCGAAGGTTTCGCGGATGTCGTGGGCAGAAGCGCGCGGATCTGGATTGCCGTCCGGGCCTTCGGGATTGACGTAGATCAGGCCCATCTGCACCGCGGCCAGTGGGTTGGACAGGATGCGATCGCCGAAGTAGCGCCCGCCGGGTTTGTCACTGGTCGCCAGCCATTCGGTTTCCGGGCCCCAGGAGATGTCGCCTTCGGGCTCGTAGACGTCTGCGCGCCCGCCGCCGAAGCCGAACGTCTTGAAGCCCATGCTCTCCAGCGCGACGTTGCCGGCGAGGATCATCAGGTCGGCCCAGGACAGCGCTTTTCCGTATTTCTGCTTGACCGGCCATAGCAGGCGCCGGGCCTTGTCGAGGTTTGCATTGTCTGGCCAGGAATTGAGCGGGGCAAAGCGCTGCGTGCCTGAGGTCGCGCCACCGCGCCCGTCATGCACGCGGTAGGTGCCGGCCGAGTGCCAGGCCATCCGGATGAAGAAGCCGCCATAGTGCCCATAGTCAGCAGGCCACCAGTCCTGACTGTCGGTCATCAGGGCGGTGAGGTCTTTCTTCAGCGCCGCGTAGTCGATATTCGCAAACGCCTCTGCATAGTCGAAGTCCGGATCCATCGGGTCGGACTGGGGCGGGCGCTGGTGGAGGATGCGCAGGTTGAGCTGGTTGGGCCACCAATCGGAATTGGACCAGGTGCCTGCTGCCGTGTGCCGTTGGCGCGCGCCCAGCATCGGGCAGCCGCCGCCTCCCATTTCAGAACCGTCCATGATGCGTCCTCCTTTTTGCGTTGGGGTGAAACTCCACTTTGAGGCAGGATGACGCAGGCTATCACATCGATCCAATCAATTCTTTGCCGATTAAGTATAGGCGAAATCTTAGATGTCGGGCGGGGCAGACAACCTACGGGGTTTGGGTATGAAAAAACCCCGCTGCCACAGGGGCAACGGGGCTTTAAATCGTGCGTATGCGGATCAGGCGTGTTCCTTGATCCACTCGGTGATGCGTTGCTTGCTCATGGCGCCAAGCTGGCTGTCGACCATTTTGCCGTTCTTGAACAGCATCAAGGTCGGCAAGCCGCGCACGCCATACTTCGACGCGCTCATCGGGTTTTCGTCGACATTGATCTTCGCGATCGTGACCCTGTCGCCATGCTCTTCGGCAACCGCGTCGAGGTGCGGGGCCATCTGCTTACATGGGCCACACCACTCGGCCCAGAAGTCCACGACGACGGGCTGGTCACCGCCAATGGCGGCGTCGAAATCATCATCGGTCAGTATTTTTGTCGCCATTTGGAAAGGCTCCCTTGTCTGTCCAAGCAAACAAATAGGCGATTCCGCCGCCCATCAAAGCCCGCTCTGGGCTCGCTTTAGCACCTCTAACAAGAGCGGGCGAGGCAGGGTCATCAGCCGCGGGCCCTCTGTCCACACAAGGACGCACTCGATTTCACGGCCGGGGAAGCCGGTTTCGAGCACGTTCTGATAGGCCGCCATTTGCGCGAGATAGGCTTCACCCACGTCCTCCGGGCGGCTTGGTGGTGGCCGGTCTGTCTTGATGTCCGCCACCAGGATCGAGGTGTCCTTGAGCACCAGCCGGTCGACGCGGCCATTGATCAACGTGCCCTCTGGCCAGCCTGATCCTGCGCCAACGATGGCCGCTTCTGCGCGTCCTGCGGGGTCGAACACAGCGGCCATGGCGGGGTCTTTCAGCGTGGCGATGGCCGTGTTGGCGATTTCCGTGCGATCGGCCTCGGAGAGGGCGGGGTCTCGGGCGAGGAACGCCGCCGCCGTCTCTTCCCAGGCATTGGCTGGCAATTGGGGCAGCCGCTCCAAAAGGCTGTGGATCAGGCGCCCCCGCAGGCGGCGATCAGGGGGCCTCGGGCCGAGGGGCTCAAGGACCGGCGCGTCGTCAGCCAGCAGCCGGGACGGGCTGATCGCCCTTGTTCCTTGTTGCTCCTGTGTAGCGGGAGCGCGTAGCCAGGCGGGCGCGTCCGGTTCGTCCAGTTCTGTCCGCTGCGAAGCGCTGGCCGATGGCGGCATCTGCCCGAGTTCGAGCATGCCCGTGGCCTCGTCCTCTATGGCGCCCGCGCGGGCAAACCCCGTCCCGCAGAGATCATACCAGGTCATGTTCGCATAGCCTGCACGGTTGACGCTGCCGAACCAGTGCCCGCACACGATCAAACGGTCCTGCGCCCGTGTCAGCGCCACATATAGCAGGCGTACATGCTCCTCC
>JBCBGD010000259.1:0-3756 GCA_038527085.1 Pseudomonadota bacterium
TCACCATTGGCGTGCCCAACCCACGCGCGGGACAGCTACGCAGCTGGATGGTGAAGGGCCAGGGTCCTGGCGACATGCGAGAGATCATGGTGCCGGGCAGGCAGGGCCAGGAAGGCGCCCGCCACGCCATCACCGACTATGCCACTGTGTCCACCGCAGGGCAGAAAGCGGCCTGGGTTGCCTGCAAGCCCGTGACCGGACGCACCCACCAGATCCGCTTCCACCTCCAGGAACTCGGCACGGCAATCCTCGGCGACCCGAAGTACAAGACCGAACGCGAGGTGCCTGGCGGCGTGGGCCAGGGGCTGCACCTGCATGCGAGGGGCATCATCCTGCCACGCGGCACAGGGCGCGATGTGGAAATCACCGCGCCGCTGCCGCCTCACTTGGCAGAATCCTTCGCCGCGCTTGGATTTCTTGAAGAAGAGGCAGGCAGCGACCTGATGGAGCCGTTTCTTTGAGTGCATCCCCGCTGGACCAAGCCAAGGCTTTGCGCGCAAAGGGGCGTTGGGCGGAAAGTGCAGACGTCCTCGCGCCCGTTGTGTCAGACGAGCCGCAAAACTTCCAGGCGACCTACTACTACGCCATGGCCCTGCTCGAGAGTGGCCAGGCGCCCAAGGCGCAGCCCCATTTTGAGCGTATGCTGTCGGCGGGAAAGCACTTGGCCGAGGCGCGTTATATGCTGGCGCGGTGCCATATGGAGCAGGGCCACGTTGCTGAGGCCAGGCAATGCTTCGAGGCGTCCCATGTTCTGAAGCCTACGCCGATGACCCTGCGCTCGCTGGCCAATCTCGACTGGATGGCAGGCGATGTTGATCGGTTCAGGGCCAGGCTTCGCGGTGCAGAGGGACCACTGAGAGTATTTGCCTATGGTCTTTGGATTGAAAGTGAGGATTTCGAAGGCGCAGAGCACGCCTGGCAAGCCATCGGCAGCGCCACCAGATCTTCGCCAGAAGCGCTGACCCTTCGTGCACAGCACATGCGCCATATTGGCGATGGTCCGGCCAGTCTAAAGGCAGCCTGTGCCGCACAGCGGCTGACACAGGATAGTGCCGCGGTGGTCGATGCGGTCGCCGTCGCGCATTTGATGTGCGGCGACGGCCCGAGTGCGCTCGAGACGATCGCGCCGATCCGCAAGAGCCAACCCCATGATCAACATTGGCTGGCCCACGAGACCACGGCGCTCCGGCTCATGGGGGATGACCGGTTTGACGCTCTGGTTGATGTTAAGGCCCATGTCAGGCCCTTCACGCTTCCCGTTCCAGAAGGATACAGGAGTCTGCCCGAGTTCAACGAACGTTTGCTCACTGAGCTTGACGCCAAGCATCGCTTCTCAAACCACCCCCTAGATCAGAGCCTTCGGTCTGGAACCCAGACAGCCCAAGGCCTTCTCACCATGGAGAGCCCAGCAGTACGGGCCTACATCCGCGCGCTCGACGGACCGATCCGTTCGTTCATGCGCGACATTGGGGATGCACCCGACCATCCGCTGACAGCTAGAAACACAGGCGCGTACCGCATCAAGGGATGTTGGTCTGTCAGGCTCAAGGCGGGTGGGCACCATGTGAACCATGTGCATCCGGAAGGATGGATTTCGTCTGCCTACTACGTGTCTGTTCCAGAGGGCGGTGAGGGCCGGGCCGGATGGATCAAGTTCGGTGAGCCGCCCTTCGTCACACAGCCCAAAATGGAGCCACTGCATTGGGTGCAGCCAAAGGCGGGCATGCTGGTTCTCTTTCCGTCTTACCTGTGGCATGGCACCGAGCCCATCGGCCAGGGCGCAACCCGCGTCACGGCCCCCTTTGACGTGGTGCCCGCATGACACTGAAGCTCGCCATCTGGGATATGGATGGAACCATCGTCGACAGCCGCGAAGTCATCGGCTGGGCGATGGACCGCGCCTTCGAGGCATGCGGACGTGAGCCGCCGGGCTATGAGCGCACGCGCCAGATTGTCGGGCTCGGCCTGCAGGAGGCGTGCGCCCAGCTGGTGCCCGAAGGGGTCACCCAGGCGGACGTTGCCGAACTGGCGAAGGCTTATAGCGAGGCGTTCATCTCGCGCCGCCAGGATCCGGGATTCAAGGAGCCGCTTTATGCCGGCGCGGTCGAAACGCTGGAGCGGCTCGCCAATGAGAACTGGCTGATCGCCATGGCCACGGGCAAGTCCCATCGCGGCATCCGCGCCCTGTTCGAGATGCACCCGCTGGAGCAGTATTTCGACACCATCCATTGTGCCGATGACGGCCCGGGAAAGCCCCATCCCGCCATGTGCCTGGAAGCGATGAACAGGATGGGCGCAGAGCCCCACCAGTCGATCATGATCGGCGATGCGATCCACGACATCTCAATGGGCCGCGCCGCGGGTGTTCACACGATTGCCGTCACATGGGGCTTCGGTGCGCGCCATGAGTTGGAAGCAGTCGATCCGCACGAGGTGGTGGAGGACTTCACCGCGCTCAACGGCAGCCTCGACAGCTTCGCCCAGCGGATTGCGCCATGAGCGACACCGTCAGGCGCTTCTATAGGTTGGCGAGCGTTGCCGAAGGTGAAGGCGGCTGGCACGTCACCCTCGACGACCGCCCCGTGAGAACGCCTGGCCGGGCCCTGCAAGTGGTGCCGACGCGCACGCTGGCTGAAGCCATGGCAGAGGAATGGACGGGGCAGGGCGATACGGTCGACATCGCCCGCATGCACATCACGCGCCTGGCCAATGTCGCCATTGATCGCACGCCCGACACGCGTAATGCCCTGGCCGGCGAAGTCGCCAAATACTGCGAAACGGACCTGACCTGCCACCTGGATGGCAACGCCAGCGATCTGCGCGCGAGGCAGGATGAAGCCTGGCGCCCTGTGCGCGATTGGGCAGGACAGGCGCTTGGCGTGATGCTTGTGCCTGTGGAAGGCATTTTGGCGGGCGTGCAGCCGCCAGCCTCCCTTGAGGCCGCGCAGGCACACGCCGCAGGTCTCGATGATTTCCGCCTCACAGGCCTCGCCTATGGCTGCGGGCTCTATGGCTCGGCGGTGCTCGCGCTGGCGGTCGAGCAGGGCAGGCTTCCCGCATTGGAGGCGTTCGAAGCCTCCATCCTCGACGCCGCCTACCAGGCCGAGCGCTGGGGCCGCGATGCAGAAGCCGAGGCCGCAGAGGCCGAACGCCGCCTCGAAGCCGCCGCGCTCGGCGCCTGGTTCGAGGGGCTTGGCGCGCCTTCCTAGGGTCAAGCTTGCCAGCCCCGCCCCCGGCCCATATCAGTCTGAATAGACACAGATTACACCAGACACGGGGCCCCGCCATGCAAGACCTGATCGAGCAACTCGAAGCGCGCCGCGAGCGCGCACGTCTCGGCGGCGGGGAGGCCCGCATCCAGCGCCAGCACGAGAAGGGCAAGCTGACCGCGCGAGAGCGGATCGAGGCCCTGCTCGACGAGGGCTCGTTCGAAGAATACGACATGTTCGTCGAGCACCAGTGCTCTGACTTCGGCATGGACGAGCAGAAAGTGCCTGGCGACGGCGTGGTGACCGGCCAAGGCACCATCAATGGCCGCCTTGTCTACGTTTTCTCAAAGGACTTTACCGTGTTCGGAGGGTCCCTCTCCAAGGCCCATGCGGCCAAGATCGTGAAGGTCCAGAAATTCGCCTTCAGGAATGGCGCTCCGGTGATCGGCATCTTCGACGCGGGCGGCGCGCGCATCCAGGAGGGCGTCGACAGCCTCGCAGGCTATGCCGACATCTTCGTCGAGAACGTCCTCTCCTCAGGCGTCAT
>JBCBGD010000260.1:0-3719 GCA_038527085.1 Pseudomonadota bacterium
GCCCATGAAATTTCCGCGCCGATCATTCGCGACGTGCGCAACGTGATTGGGTTCTGGAAACCCGTTGCCTGATCGACCAACCCTCTCGAAACAAGGAGCACGCCCGATGCACCGTCTTTTCTGCGCCCTCTCGATCCTCGCGCTCGCCGCCTGTGGCGGGACGGAAACAGCGAACAACGCTCCCGCGGGCCAGGCTGAGGCCCCTGCGAGCTTTGAGGCGAGCGTGACCAACGCCTTCGTCATGGCCCCCCTCGAAGGGCGGGACTTGTCCATGGGCGGAGCGACGATCACGGTCACAGGTGCAGACGCTCGGCTCGTTGGCGCGAGCGCGGCGTTTGCGGAAACGATTGAGCTTCACACCATGGCGATGGAAGACGGCACGATGAGGATGCGCCAGGTCGAGGGCTATGATGTCGCCGTCGGTGAGACGCTGGAGCTGAAACGCGGCGGGAACCATTTCATGCTATTCGGCGTAGATGAGTTGGTTGTGGGCGATACACAGCCTCTGCGACTGCAATTTGAACTGGAAGGCGGAAGTATCGTTGAAACTGAAGTCGCCGCTACAGTTCGAGGCCTGGGCGAATAGTTGGGGAGTGGGGTTTATGTGTCTGTATTTTCATCGCTGGCGGGTTGCGCTGGCGGGTGGGACTCGGCACTATATTAACTCACGTTAAATCGAGGTTGAACGGATGTTGCCAGTCCCAGTGGACACGCCTGACGGGTACCGCAAGGAAGGCCCTGTCGTCACGGTGCTCGGCAACGACAAGAACCTCGACATCACAACGGCGCAACCCAGCCCCTACATGGTGCAGAGCCAGCGGATCTGGCGCATAACAAAAGGCGCCTTGAAAGCAGGCTTCCTTCTCTTTGCCATCGGGGTTTACCCGGCCATGATGTGGTCGGCACACGACATCAATGATGCTCCGCTTGAGGCTGTTACCGCCGAGACGTGGGCGTCGCCGTCGATGGGCGTCGCCATCACGTTGGTGGCGCGGGAGGTGGAAGGCCCGGGTTGGACCGCGGACAAGGCGGGTTTCGCGCCGGCGCGCCAACTCACGGCGCAGCCCGCTTGGCAGGATGGCCTGGTCAATGCGCTCGCCGACTACATTCAGCTTGCTGCGGGTACGGTAACACGCTCTGAAGAAATCGATCCCGACCTCGCAGCCGCCAGCAGACTCTTGCGCACCAAATCCGACACGGAAATGACGCCCCGCCTGATCGCAGCGGCCGAAGCGCTTGCCCGCTTCAATGGCCGGGTGCATGCGGACATCACGAACGACCTGGATGCCGATCAGGACCTGGCGCAGTCGCTGCGCCTGTTTGCGGGCTGGGCGAAGCAATCGTCGATCGATCTGGGTGAGCGGGTAGGCCACAAGGATGGCTGGCCTGCAAGCCGCGCCGATGTCCATGCGTTTTACGTTGCTCGCGCACGGGCCCATGTGGCCTCGTCCATGCTTCAGGCGGCGGTCCACGCTCATCCCGAATTGATGCAACGCGCCACGCTTCGCGCGCAATTGCGCGAGACCCAGGATACCTGGACGCGCGTCGCCCGGCAGGATCCTTTGCTGGTGTCCAACCAGGATGGGGACGGTGCCGTGCTTCCGAACCACCTGGCGGCGATGGCTTGGCACCTGGAACAGGCTGAAGCTTCATCCCTGCACCTCGCCGAGATGGTGTCGAGTGCCCAGCCGAAGCTCAACGTCGCCGATTCTGGCGTGGTGTTGAGCGCATCGCCGTAGGCTGCCTCGCTGAAGCGGGTTTTTATCCACGTACCTCGGCGGTTGAAACACTGGCAGAAGGCGGCCACCTAGGGCGTTGAAGCTGCTGATCGAGAAAGCCCGGACATGTTCATCCAGACGGAACCGACCCCCAATCCAGATACGCTGAAGTTCATCCCTGGCCCCGAGGTGGCGGGATCGGCAGGGCCGTTCGACTTCCCAACCCTTGATGCCGCCGCGCCGAGCCTTTTGGCGCGGTCCCTGTTTCAGGTGTCAGGGGTCGAGCGGGTGTTCCTGGGAAGTGACTTCCTGTCCGTGACGAAGGATGAGGGCGCGAACTGGACCCAGCTGAAGCCCCTCGTGCTCGCCGCGATCATGGATCACTTTGTTGCGGGATTGCCCGTGATTGACGACGCGGCCGGCAGCGGCGCGCCGACGACGTCCGACGTTACCTATGAAGGCGAGGCCGCTGAAATCGTCGCCGAGATACAGGAGCTGATCGACACGCGCGTACGTCCTGCCGTGGCCCAGGATGGCGGCGACATCGTGTTCGACAGATTCGAGCCTGACACGGGCATTGTCCACCTGCACATGCGCGGGGCCTGCGCGGGATGTCCGTCATCGACCTACACCCTCAAGCAGGGCATCGAGAACATGCTGAAGGCCTATGTACCTGAAGTCACCGCTGTTGAGGCGGCGCTTTAGCGGCTACGGGCTTGCCCGGCCCATCGCCTGCCACACATCCACACCCAACCGATAATCCATCAGAGAGGACGCCGCCATGGCAACCCCTATCAGTGACCGCGCGTTTGATGTGCTGTTCCGCAAGGCGCGCAGTTACAATGCCTGGCAGGACAAGGATGTCCCTGAAACCATGGTGCGGGCGGTCTACGACCTGCACAAATGGGGCCCGACCAGCGCCAATTGTTGCCCCGCGCGCTACGTGTTCATCCGCAGTGACGAGGCCAAGGACCGGCTCATTCCGCATCTGGGTGGGCCCAACAAGGAAAAGTCCCGCACCGCACCATGGGTCGTCATTATTGCCCACGACATGGAGTTTCAGGAGAAGATTCCGGAGCTCTTCCCCCACAATCCCGGCGCAAAGGAGTGGTTTTCCGATCCCGATGCCCGTTACGACACAGCCTTTCGGAACGGCACGCTTCAAAGCGCCTACTTTCTGATCGCGGCGCGCGCGCTTGGGTTCGACACGGGTCCCATGTCCGGCTTTGACAATGAGGGTGTGGACAAGGAGTTCTTCATCGGCAAGGGCGGCGAGCGCGAGCACTGGCGTTCCAACTGGATCTGCAACCTGGGCTACGGGTCCAACGAAGATTTGTTCGATCGTTCCCCGCGTCTGGACTTTGAAGCCGCCTGTGAGATTCTCTAGCACGTTTGAGTCCAAAAGCGCGTCAGGGTCCCGCGTGAAGTCCGATGTCAGTTCTCGCCATCAACACCGCCCAGGCGTCCTGTGATGTCGCTGTAATCACTAGCGGTGGCGAGGTGTTTCGCCTGACAGAAACCCTCAAGACCGGACAGGACGCAGCGCTTCCAGGCATGGTCGAGACTCTCCTGGCGAAGGCGGGCCTGGCATTTTCAGAGCTTTCCAGAGTAGGTGTGTGTGTGGGGCCGGGCAGCTTCACAGGCGTTCGCATCGGCGTGGCCTATTCGCGAGGCTTTGCACTGACGCTCGGCGTGCCGTGTGTCGGTGTCACCTCCCTGCAAGCCTGTCTGCGTCCGGAGCAGGGGCAATCGCCTGTCCGTGTCGCGCTCCAGGCCAAGAAACGCCCCCCTGACCTCTCATTCTGGACCCAGGAATTCGACGGCGATCATTTGGCGGCCTCTCCGCCGCAGGAGTGGCCGCTGACCGCCGTGCGAGAAAGCGCATTGCCAGTTCTCACGGATGCGCCAGACCAGCTGCCAGCCGCTGCTGGAACCGCAGCGCCGTCAGCTGAAAACATCGCGCTCTGGGCCGCGCATCTGACCCCGGACGACGCCCCGCCC
>JBCBGD010000261.1:0-3702 GCA_038527085.1 Pseudomonadota bacterium
TTCATGGTCGGCTGTGAGGAGGCCGATTTCGAGGCGATCGACGAGCTGCTCGGCCCGATGTCGAAGACGGTCATCCATGCTGGCGCGAGCGGGGCAGGGCAGGCGGCGAAGATCTGCAACAACATGCTGCTCGCCATCTCCATGATCGGCACGTGCGAGGCCATGGCACTGGCCAAGAAGCTCGGCCTCGCGCAGGACAAGTTCTATGACATCGCCAGCGTCTCGTCGGGCCAGAACTGGTCGCTGACCAGCTACTGCCCGGTGCCGGGTGTGGGGCCTGAGTCGCCGGCCGACCGCAAATATGCGCCGGGCTTTGCCGTCGACATGATGCTGAAGGACCTCAAGCTCGCGCAGGGCGCGGCGGCAGGCGCGGGCGCGACCACGCCGCTGGGGGCACAGGCCGAGGCGCTTTATGCGATGTTCTCAGGCATGGGCTATGGCGGAAAGGACTTCTCGGCGATCATCGAGATGATGTGGCCGGGCCGCACGAAATAGCGCGCGAGGGGCGGGCCTCAGCCTTCGCGCGAGAGGCGAGCGTGAAACTTCAGACAGGCGACGAAGCGTTCACTCGGCGTAAATAATCGAACGAAATCAGGTGGCTGCGCGCCTTAGCGCTTTCTCGCCGCGCTGTTGCCCCGTTTTCGCCGCGAGTCTGGCGGCAAGTTCACGGGCGTTTTCTCCCTGCCCATGGTTCACCGCTCCACACATGCCTCGCCTGGCATGTGCCAACACGCGAGACCCCGCGCCCAAGCGGTGTCCAGACAAGGAGATTGGTGATGAAGAAGGCGATGATTGGAACCGGCGCAGTGGCAGCTTTCGTTTTTGCAGGCGCTGCGTTTGCCGACGCCCATGGCGGCCCGGCCGACAAGTTCACGTCCATGGACATTGACGGTGATGGCGCCGTGACGTCCGCAGAGTACGTGTCCTATGCCGCCGTTGAAGGCGGAGACGCCGCTGAGGCCGAGCTGCAGTTTGCCGTGATGGCAGGCGATGATGGTGTGCTGACCATTGAAGAGCTCGAAGCCGTGATGGCGGTCCAGGAAAAGGCCGATGATTGGGAAGCCTCGACCACACCGGAGACGGACACCATGTCCGACGCCGAGGACGAGACGACCATGGAGGATGACGGCTACTAGTGCCGCCAACCTTCGGCCAGAGGCCTCGCAGCCCCTCAAGCGTTTCCGCCAAACGCGACCCGCGGGGCCCCTGGCATCATCGGTAACGGAGCCGGCCGGATCAATCGGCTCCTGCGTGCGGCGCACTCGGTTCCCCTCCCGGTGCGCCGCACCTTTATCTCAGCCCATGACTTGTTCCGCGCCCGCGCCATGCACACGTGGCCTGCAGGAGAGCGCCTTTTTTGCGTTGTGAACGGGGACATTATCGGCTACGAGGCTGTTTCACCCCAAAAATATGGACCTTTGGAATGGCCGCTGAGGACAAAAAGCAGAGCGTTGGACCGCTGACCTTCGTGCGCCAAGTGCGCGCCGAGGGCAACAAGGTGACCTGGACGTCCCGGCAGGAAACCATCGCCGCGACCATCATGGTCATCGTGATGTCGATCCTGGTGGCCCTGTTCCTGTTCTTCGCAGACCAGATCATCAACTGGGTCGTCGGCATGATCACGGGGCTCGGCTGAGGCCGGGCCGGAGCAAGGTTCATCGAGTTAAGGAGCGCTGAGCGCCATGTCTGAAGCGCGTTGGTACATCGTCCACGCCTATTCCAACTTCGAAAAGAAGGTGGCGGCCAATATTCTGGAACAGGCCGAGCGCAAGGGCTTGTCTGACCTGATCGAGGACATCCAGGTGCCCACCGAAGAGGTGGTCGAGGTGGTTCGCGGCAAGAAGAAGACCGTCGAGAAGCGCATGCTGCAGGGCTATGTCCTGATCAAGACGCAGCTGACCGACGATGTGTATCACCTTGTGAAGGGCACGCCGAAAGTGTCCGGCTTCCTGGGCGCCGATGGCGGCAAGAAACCCCTGCCAGTGCCCAAGCGCGAAGTGGACCGCATGCTCGGCACCTCCGAGGATGGCACCGTGCAAGAGCGCGTGCGCCCGACCATCACCTTCGAGGTGGGCGAGGAAGTGCGCGTCAATGAAGGCCCGTTCCAGGGCTTCGAGGGCGCTGTGGAAGAGGTCGACGACGAGAATGCGCGCCTGAAGGTGTCGGTCTCGATCTTTGGCCGCTCCACGCCAGTGGATCTGGAATACGACCAGGTGGAAAAACTCTCCTGAGCAGGAAGCTCCACCCTTGAACGACCCGGCGCGGCACGGTATGCCACGCGCCTTGGATTGCCGCCTTAGCTCAGTCGGTTAGAGCGCTAGATTGTGGATCTAGAGGTCCCCCGTTCGATCCGGGGAGGCGGTACCATAACAAACCAAGACTTGGGTTGGTTTGTCTGCCTTCCCGAAATGGTATTGCCCCCCCCCCACCGCGCCAGTTGCCTGTCTCCAGAGGAATTCCGCCCATGCACGGGATGACAGTCCGCGTGGTCTTTGTTAATGCATCGGATTAGAGTCCTCGTGTCGCAAATTTCCAAGGAGACCAGTGTGGGAATGAAACCGGATCGGCCTGGTGGCCTGAAAACCTGGCTCCTCGCCGGTGCGCTCGCAGCGCTGGCCCCGCTGGCGCTTGGCGCCTGTGGCCAGGGCACCGACACTGAATATGTCTCGAGCTGGGGGCCGAGTATTGGCACAGAGGCACCCCTGCTGGCGGCCAATGACCAGGACGGCAACGCGCAATCGCTGGAGACACTGGCAGGGCCGAACGGGCTCCTTGTGGTGTTCAACCGATCGGTCAATTGGTGACCCTTCTGTCAACGTCAGTTCGTGAAACTGAGTGACATTCAAGACCAGTTCGAAGATCTCGGCATCGGCGTTGTGGGCATGACCTATGACGACCGTGAGATCATTCAGGCGTTCCACCAGGAGTGGGACCTCACCTTCCCGATTCTGCGGGATGTGGACGGCCAGCATGTGGATGCCTGGGGCATTCGCAACACCGAATACGAAGAGGGCTCGTTCGCCTATGGCATTCCGTATCCCGGTATTGTGCTGATTGCGCCCGATGGCGAGATCCTCGCGAAGTATGCCGAGGAGGGATATCGCGCGCGGGCCGACTGGGACACCGTGCTCGATGACGTCCGCGTCATCGTCAACGGCCAGTAATTACTCAAGGAGAGAAGGGGCGAGAGATGGACAGCCAACGCAGCGCCCTGGGATGGATCGGTCTCATCGCGAGCTGGATCGGCATTGTCCTTTTGGGCCTGATCACCGGCATCCTCGAGGACGTGATGTTCGTGGCGGTTCTCGTCCCAAACATGCCGGCAAGCCTCGACCTGACGGGCGACATGTTCTGGATCTTCACCGTGCCCCTGGCCGAGCTGATGGCGCTGGCCGTGACGGGGACGATCGCGCTCTTTTTGGGGCTGAGACGGCTGCCTCGCCTGATCACCTTCTGGCTCTGCTGGATGGCCGCGCGCACCGCCTTCCTTGTCTTCGCCAAGAACCCCGCTGGCGACATCATGGTCTACCTTGCGTGGATCACCCTCTGGTGCGCTCTGATCTATCTGTCCACGCGCATTTTGGGAAAGGCATCATCGGCGAAAGCCTGACAGTTGAGCGCTTCCCAGTGCGCGCATTGAGGCGGGTCGCCCGATTTGACCAGCCTTGTGAGTGGTGGGTTAAGGGGGACAAAATAAGTGTC
>JBCBGD010000262.1:0-3675 GCA_038527085.1 Pseudomonadota bacterium
GCCGTCGTCGCGGCGGGAGAAGCGTCTGGTGAACTGGGGCGGGTGCTCAACAGCCTCGCGGACTACCTCGAGAGCACGTATCGGCTTCGCAAGCAGGTTCAGTCTGCGCTGATCTACCCCGCCGTGCTGGCAATCATGGCTCTGGCCATGGTGACGGCGCTGATGGTGTTTATCGTGCCACGGCTGGTGGAGCAGTTTGATCTCATGGGAGGACAGGATCTGCCCTTCCTGACGCAAGTTGTGATCGGCTGCTCGAATTTCGTGCGTGACTGGGGTCTGCTGCTGCTCGGAGGGATTGTGATCGCAGGATTCGCCTTCACGCGCATGATGCAGACGCAGCAGTTGCGGTTCGGACTGGATCGAGCAGCGCTTGCCCTGCCAGTTGTCGGCTCCATGCAAAAGACCGTGCTCGCAGCGCGGTTTGCAAGGATCTACGCGACGCTCTCAGCCTCGGGTGCACCGGTATTGGACGCCTTGCAAGGCGCAAAAGCCGCCATGACAAATGCCGTGTTCTCCCGCGCGGCTGACGACATATCCGAGAGCGTTCGAGAGGGCGGCTCTTTCGCCTCGGCCATGAAACGCTCAGGCGCTTTTCCACCGATCATGGTCCACATGGCAGCCGCGGGCGAAGCCGGCCGCGATCTGCCCGGCATGATGAACCGTGCGGCGGAGTTTCTTGAGAACGAGTTCGACACAACCGCTCAAACTGCGCTGGGCCTCCTCGAGCCACTGATCATTGTGGTTTTAGGCGGTATTGTCGGTATTATCGTGCTTTCGATCATGCTTCCCATCTTGCAGCTCAACACACTTGCCCTCGGCTGAACTGGAACAGAAACAATGACGACCGAAGAACTCAAACACCGCGCTTCAAGGGACGCTGGATTCTCTCTTACAGAACTCATGATCGTCGTCTTCATTATGGGACTCCTGGCCACGGTCATTGTTGTTTCGACGGGTGGTATTTTTGGCCAGTCTCGTGATGCCAAGGCCCGCTCGGATCTTCAGCGCCTGGAGAGCGGCCTTCAAATGTACAACCTTGATATTGGGCGATATCCAACCACAGATCAGGGTCTGCGCGCCTTGGTGTCAGCGCCCTCAGGCATCAATGAGGTGCGCTACAGGGCAGGGGGCTACATCTCAAAGCTCGAACTCGACCCCTGGGGCAATCCGTACCAATACGACGCCTCGGGCAGGCGCTCTGGAAAGTCCTATGACCTGTTCTCGTTCGGTGCAGACGGCAGCGAGGGCGGGGAAGGCGAGGACGCCGATATTGGAAACTGGCAGACCGATGCGGATCTCGAAGGCTACTAGACCGACTTCCCCACGGCCTGAACCTGCCGCATCAATTCGAACATCGGACGCTGGTTTCTCGATGGTTGAATTGATGGTGGTGGTCTTCATTATTGGGCTGGTCGCCAGCTTCATCGTGCTGTCTGCACCGGCGCCGCGCGATGAGCTTGAACAGGAAGCGCAAAGGGTGAGCGCGCTTCTTCAGCAGGCCGCTGATGAGGCCCTCGTCAGCGGGCAGCCCTACGGCATACGTTTAGAAGGCCGAACACTTCAAGTCGTACGCCTGAATGCGGGAGTTTGGCAGGGCGTGACCGGTGCGCAGATTGCGCTGTCCTCTGACCACGCCTTGAATCTCGTTTCTGAGACTGACCCTGTCGCAGGCGATAGCGCACCTGCGATTTGGTTCGACCCTTCAGGTATGGCGCAGCCTGCGACCATGGAACTGTCAGATACGCGTGACCGCCTGGCCCTTTCCGTTTCTGTCAGCGGCGAAGTCACGCTCATGGAGGCGGTCGATGCGAGGAGGTGAAGAGGGATTCACCCTTGTCGAGGTTCTCGCGGCGCTCACAGTATTCTCGCTTGCAGCTGTCGGCATCATGCAGCTGACCGCTCAGAGCGTAAGAACGGCGGATGCTCTGGAGGAGCGTTTTGCAGCGCGCGTGGTCGCGTCTAACATTCTTGCTCAGTCGCTCGTCGAGCCAAATTTGCCGCGCGGCGAGGTCAGCGGCACAGAAGAGCAATTGGGACGAGCCTTCGCGTGGACAACTGCTATTATCCCGGTCGACAACGATCTGGTGCAAATACAAGTGCGCGTCACTGCTGACGAAGATGAGCAGGTCCTTGCCGAGCTTAGCGCTCTCCGAGGACAAGAGCCGTGACACGTGTTTCGCCGGACTCTGGTTTTTCCCTGATCGAGACGCTCGTGGCGCTGTTTGTCATAGCGCTGGTCTCCACGGCAGGCGGTGCGATGTTGCTCGACACCATGCGCGCCAGTGCGCGCGTAGACGCGTCAGCCTCAGATATCAGGCGACTGGAAGTCGCCACCGGATTGTTGCGAGCCGACCTCGCAGCCATGACATCCCGCGCGAGCACAGGACCAGACAGCTATCTCCCACCGCGCGGCCCGATCGGAAATGACGGTGCACGAGATGGCCCGGTTCTGGCCTTTGTCCGGGGCGGGTGGAGCGATTTCACGAGCCAAGACAGCCTGCGAAGCGATCTCATGCGTATCGAGTATGTCCGCGAAGGAGAGCTGTTGCTGAGACGCGCTTATGGCGCACCGGACCCAACGGTTCGCACACCGATGGCTCAGAGGCCAATCTACGAAGGAATATCGGATATCTCGTTGCGGTATGGCCGAGGTGGCAGCTGGTCAAACACATGGGAAACGCCAGCAAGCGTTTCTGATCCTGAGCTGCCTGACTTGATCGAGATCACCGTCACCTTCTCTGACCAGAGGATCGTGAGGCAGGTGTTCCTCGCCGGCGGAGCGGCAAAGGGATGAGCGCTGAAGGCATGCCTCACGAGAGAGAGTCGGGCGCTGCGCTTCTGTCTGTTTTGATGGTGGTGGCGGCCATGTCAGTCGTCGCGCTTGTCTCGGTAGAGGCAATCGCCCGTGCCACGCGCCTTGCACAGCTCACCTCAACCCGCACTGATGTCTTCTGGTTCGCGCGCTCGGCAGAAGCGGCCGGTAAGGTCTATGTCAGCGATCTGTACGAACTCACAAATGGCCGCCTGTCGGACGCGACACCTCGGATTGGTGAGCCGATCACACAGGTCACTGAGACCGGTGCGCTGACGGCCCGTCTTGATGACGCGACGAACTGTTTCAATCTCAACGCGCTTGTCGAGCCCTCGGACATTGGCTGGACCGTGCAGCCCGCTGCGCTGGGCCAGCTTGAGACTTTGTTCAGCGCGATGGGATTGGGACAGTATGAGAGCGACCAGATGGCCCACGCGCTTGCCGACTGGATAGACAGCGACACTGTCAGCCGCCCCAGCGGAGCCGAAGACGGATACTATGGCGGGCTGGAGCCAAGCTACAGGACGCCAGGCGGATTGCTTGAAAACATCAGAGAAGTCAAGGCGGTTGGACCTTTTGACGGTGAGCGGTATCGCATGGCGAAAACTGTTCTCTGCGTTCGCCCCGACCGCAACCAATCCGTTTTGAATGTGAATACCTTGCAGCCAGAGCAAGCCGGCCTGCTAACAGCGCTGTTCAGCTCTGAATTGGAGCCTGAGGTCGCCAGACAGCTGATTACATCACGACCACTCGGCGGATGGCCGACGATCGATGCGTTTCTGGCACTCGAGCCGATCACCGAAATTGCCAGTGACGCCATGAATGTTTCTGCGGTAGACGTGGTGTCTTCCCATTTCAGTATC
>JBCBGD010000263.1:0-3666 GCA_038527085.1 Pseudomonadota bacterium
GAAAATGCTGCGCTTGCCGTCAATCCCACCGGTCAGCCCATGTCCAATGTGGCAAAGGCGGTGATCGAGGTGCGCGAGGACCTGATCCGCAGCAAATCCTTCATCGTGGGCCGCGTGGCCGAGGAGGCCTGCGACGGCGACGAGGACTGGGCGCGCGAACTCCGCGATGGCCGCGGCGTGCCGGGCGTGAGGCTCTACCTCGAAACAGGCGAATATGTCGTCTCCGATGAGGATGGCCTTTTTCACTTCGAGGACATCGAAGCCGGCACCCACATCGTTCAGCTCGACGTTGAAACGCTGCCTGAGGGCTATGAGCCCATGGTCTGCGAGGAAAACAGCCGCTATGCGGGCTCTGCAACGTCGAAATTCGTTGATGTGCGCGGCGGCGTGGTTTGGCGCGCCAACTTCTATCTGCAGTACACCGGTGAGGCCGCTCCGGTCGACGAGGCTGTGGATCCGACCTCCATAGAGACATTCGACACGGCGTGGCTGGACCGCGTTGGACCAGGAACCGGCTGGGCCTATCCGCTGGAGGGGCGGACCCCGGCCCAGCGCGCCGTCGACCTCGGCATTCGCGCACCAGACCTGGCGAGCGTGACCCTTCGCCTGAATGGGCGCGAGGTCTCTGCTCTGAACATGCAGCGGCGGGTGACGTCCACCGACAAGACAACGTCTCTGTTCCGCTGGCGCGGCGTGGACATCCAGCGCGGCGAAAACCGCTTCGAAGCCCAGATCACCCATCCTGACGGCCGCATCGAGGTGCTCGCGCGGTCCATCTGGTTCGTGGACGAGGCCAAACGGGCGCGGCTCGTCGATGACCAGTCTGTCCTCGTGGCCGACGGGCGCACCACGCCTGTGATCGCCATCCGACTAGAAGACGCAGAGGGCCGCCCGGTCCACCCCGGCATGATCGCTGATGTGTCCGTGTCAGCGCCCTACCGCAAGCTGAGCGAGACCGACCTTGAAGGCAGCGACGCGATCGCGCGCGCAGAGCTGTCCTCCGTGGGATCGGCTGTGGGTGAGGACGGTGTCGTCCGCGTAGAGCTCGAACCGACCCTTGAGACCGGCCGCGTGCGCATCGAGGTGCCCCTGTCCGACGGCAGGATCGAGGAGATCATGGCCTATGTGCGCCCGGAGCAGCGCGACTGGATTGTGGTTGGCCTGGCCGAGGCCGAGGGCGGCTATCTCGACACCGATGACATGAGCCCTGTCGACGAGGACGATCTCTACACGGACGGGCGTTTCGCTCTGTTCGCCAAGGGCATGGTGCGCGGCGACTGGCTGATGACGGTGGCCATCGATACCGCAAAGCGGCGCGGTGCGCGCGATGTGGAAGTGTTCGATCAGATCGACCCGAATGCCTACTACACGCTCTATGGCGACCGGACCACGCAGTATCAGGAAGCGCCAAGCCAGTATCCCGTTTACGTAAAGTTGGAGCGTGAGACGGCACAGTTCATGTTCGGTGACTTCAACACCGACCTGCGCGACTCCGAACTCGCCCAGTATTCCCGCCGCCTGTCGGGCGTTCGTGCCCTGCACGAAGGCGAACAGTTCTCCGCCACTGCATTTGCGGCGGAAACAAACCAGGGCTTCGTGAAAGATGAGATCGCCGCCGATGGCACGTCCGGGCCCTATCGCCTCACGCAAGCGCCAATTGTGCGCGGCAGCGAAGTGATCACGATCGAAGTGCGCGATCGCACACGCCCGGACGAGGTGATTTCCCGTCAGGCGCTGGTGCGCTTTGTCGACTACGACATCGATTATGAGACCGGCCAGCTGCTCTTCCGCGCACCTGTTGATGCCACTGACGCCGCCTTCAATGACCAGGTCATCGTCGTGGATTATGAGGCCGTCTCGGACGCTGAGCGTAACCTCACCTATGGCGGCCGCGCCTCGGTCAAACTGGCAGACGGCCAGATCGAAGTCGGCGTCAGCCATATCCACGAAGATGGCTCCATCGAGCGCGCCGACGCCGAAAGCCACCTGACCGGTGTCGATGTGCGCGGCACGCTTGGCGAGCAGACCCAATACCGCGCCGAATATGCCACCAGCACGCGCCGTCCCGGCTTTGACGATGCGCCAGAGCAGACCGGTGACTCCTGGCTGGCGGAAGTCGCCCACCAGCGCGAGCGCCTCGCAATCGTCGCCTATGCCCGCGAAGAGGGTGCTGGTTTCGGCCTCGGACAAACAGGATCGAACACACAAGGCATCCGCCGCGTGGGTGTGGACGTCGCCGCGCTGGTCACCGACACGGTCGATGCAGGCACAGGGCAGCGCAAGACCCGTACGCTGCGCGCTGCGGGCTATCGCGAGGAGAGCCTCAGCCAGGACGCGACCCGGACCGTCGGCGAATTGTCCCTGGTGCAGCAGACCGCGAGGGGCACGGTCGGCGCAGGTCTGCGCAATGTAAACGAGACCGTCGATGGCAATCCGCGCGAGTCGGTCCAGGCCACTGCGCAGCTCAGCCGCTCCTTCCCGGAGCTTGGCCTCACCGTCCTTGCGGCCCATGACCAGCCGCTCGGCGCGAAAAACTCCGAAGAGGTGAGCCTTTTCCCAGAGCGTACGCTGATCGGCTTCGACAAGCAGATCACATCGCGCGCGACCCTGAATGTGCGCCACGAAGAACTCGACGGCCAGAATGCGTCCGGCAACAACACGATTGTGGGTGTCACGCTTCAGCCCTGGGAAGGCGGGCGGATCACGACAGGCCTGTCAAACGTCACCCAGGATTCCGCGGAGCGCCTTTCGGCCACGGTCGGTGTCGACCAGACGGTGCGTTTGTCAAACGCCTGGAGCCTGAGCCTTGGCGCGGCCGACCGCTCGCGCATCGATGGCGGCGATGAACCCCTCGATCCCTTCGCCGATGCCGCCGTCTCGCCTCTGGCAGAGGGCGAGCGCAGCCCGCTCACCCTCGATGAGAGCTTCACCTCAGGCTATGTCGGCCTCGCCTATCGCGGCGATGGCGAGGTGGCGAGCCTGCGCGGTGAAATGCGCGAAAGCGTTGGCAACCGGCGCTTTGCGGCCATCCTTGGCGGTGCGCGCGAAATCTCCAACCAGTTCTCCTACGCCGGCGGGGTGCGCTACCAGCGCGAAACGGGCAGCGTTTCTGCCGACCGTCAGACGCTCGATGCACGCCTTGGCGCAGCCTATCGCCCGCGCGGCGATGGCGCGATCTGGTTCAACCGCCTCGACCTCAAGCACTCCCAGCAGGATGGCGGCACCGAGGATTGGCGGCTGATCAACAATCTGGCGGCAAACACCATGGTCACCGACCGCACCCAGTTGGCAGGCTTTCTCGGCGTGAAGTATGCCGAGGCGACGCTGGCCGATGTTCAGGTCAGCGGCTGGACGCAGCTGATCGGTGCAGAGCTGCGCCATGATATTTCAGAGCGGGTGGATGTGGGCATCCACGGCATGCTGATGCACAGCGGCGCGAGCGGCACCCGTGAGTTCTCCATCGGCCCAAGCGTCGGATTTTCGCCGCGCGAGGACATCTGGATGAGCATCGGCTACAACTTCACAGGCTTCCAGGACGATGACTTCGAAGCGGCTGAATATGCTGACCAGGGCATCTACCTGAAGCTGCGCCTGAAGTTCGACCAGGACGATGTCGACGGGCTTCTGCGCCGGGTCTCGCCGCAGCAATAGGCACGGGTCAGGCGC
>JBCBGD010000264.1:0-3631 GCA_038527085.1 Pseudomonadota bacterium
CAGGCGCGCAACATACTCCTGCCTGATCAGGATCTCAGCGTTATCGTTTTCACGACCAATGCGCGTTTTGATTTCGGTGCGATCTGGACCGGAAGCGGCTTTTCCCACGATCTCTTGAGAGCGGCAGCCTGCCCTAGCTGACGGGCTTGTCCGGCTTCAGGACGCCGCGATTGAGCAGTTCCTCCGCGATCTGCACTGCGTTCAGCGCGGCGCCCTTGCGTAGATTGTCCGACACACACCAGAAGGCGAGGCCGTTCTCGACGGTCTCGTCCTTGCGCACGCGGGAGACAAAGGTCGCCCACTCGCCGACCGCTTCGACGGGCGTGATGTAGAGCTCTTCCTTGGGATCATCGACCAGCATCAGGCCGGGCGACTCGCGCAGGATCTTGCGCGCCGAGCCAGGTGTGATGGGATCAGCGAATTCCACATGCACCGCCTCTGAATGGCTGACGAAGACAGGCACGCGCACACTGGTGGCTGTCAGCTTGATCGCCGGATCGAGGATCTTTTTCACCTCGTCGGTCATCTTCTGCTCTTCTGTGGTGTAGCCGTTGGGCAGGAAGTCCCCGCCATGGGGGATGACGTTGAAGGCGATCTGTTTGGAGTATTCGATCGGCTCGATGGGATCGTTGACGTAGATGCCCTTTGTCTGGTTCCAGAGCTCATCCATCGCCGCCTTGCCGGTGCCGGACACCGACTGATAGGTCGCAACCACGACGCGGGTGATGGTGGCGGCATCGTGCAGGGGCTTCAAAGCGACAACCAGTTGCGCGGTGGAGCAGTTCGGGTTCGCGATGATGTTCTTCGCCGTGTAGTCCATCACCGCATCTGCGTTTACCTCGGGCACCACAAGCGGGACGTCATCGTCCATACGCCAGGTCGAGGAGTTGTCGATCACGATCACGCCTTGGTCTGCGATCTTCGGCGACCATTCCCGCGAGACTTTTCCGCCCGCCGACATCAGGCAGAGGTCGATCTGGCTGAAGTCGAAATCCTCAAGTGCCTCGCATTTCAGCTCGCGGTCGCCAAAGCTCACCTCACGGCCCTTGGACCGGCGCGAGGCCACGGCGAACACCTCATCAGCCGGAAACATCCGCTCATCGAGAATGTTCATCATCTCCTGGCCCACATTTCCCGTGGCGCCGACGACTGCGATGCGAAGAGGCATGATCGATTACTCCTTGGAGCGTGGGGCTTATGGCGCAAACGCGCCTCGTGTAAACTCCCCAAACGGATGATTCCCATCCGCCCATGGAGGCTGGCCATGATTGAAGATGTGATCGCGAAATATATCGCGTGCTACAACAACCGTGATCTGGACGGCATGATCGATTGCGTCACCCAGGACGTGGTTTTCGAGAACATCTCGAATACCGGGCAATCCATGCGCCTGGAGGGCAAGGAGGCGATGCGCAAGGTCGCGGAACTCTCAGGCAACGCATTTTCCTACCGCCGCCAAAGGCTGGTGAACATCATCGCGACGGGCACGAAGGCGGCCGCCGAGGTTGAGTTCGAGGGCAAGGCCGCCGTCGACTTGCCCACGGGCGTTGCCGCGGGCGAGACAGTGAAAATTCGCGGCGCGAGCTTTTTCGAGCTGCGCGGTGGCCTGCTGTCTCGCGTGGCGGACTATTCCTGACGCGGGTGCAGCACCACCGGCACGTTTGAATACCCCATCACGAAATTCGACAGGACGCGCTCGGGCTCTCCTGTGAGCTCGACACGGTCGAACCGCTTCAGGATCTCCTCCCACAGGATGCGCAGCTGCATCTCGCCGACGCGGTTGCCCATGCAGCGGTGTACGCCGAACCCGAAGGAGAGGTGGCGGCGCGCATTCGGCCGGTCGATCCAGAACCGGTCCGGGTCCTCGATCACCGTGTCGTCGCGGTTGCCCGAGACGTACCACATCACGACCTTGTCGCCCTTCTGGATCGTCTTGCCGCCGAGCTCGATGTCTTCCAGCGCGTTGCGGCGCATGTGGGCGAGCGGCGTCTGATAGCGGATGATCTCCGACACCATGTTCGGAATCAGAGTGGGATCGTCCTTCAGCTTGGCGAATTCGCCCGGATTGCGGTTGAGTTCCACGACGCCCGCGCTGATCGAATTGCGGGTGGTGTCGTTGCCGCCCACGATCAGCAGGATGAGGTTTCCGAGGAACTCCTGCGGATCGTTCACCATGTCGGCGGTTTCAGGATTGTGGGCGAGCAGCGAGATAAAGTCGAATTTCTTCGGTTGCGCCGCGCGCTCGTGCCAAAGGCGCGCGAAGTAGGCGTAGCACTCTTCCAGGGTCGCCATGCGCTGTTCCATGTCGACGTCGATGCCCACCGTCTCCGAGGTCGTGGCGACATCTGACCAGTAGGGCAGCAGGTGGCGGTCCTCGAACGGAAAATCGAACAGGGTGGCGAGCATCTGCGTGGTCAGTTCCTTCGACACGCGCTCGACCCAGTTGAACTCTTCGCCGACGGGCAGGTCATCGAGGATGTTGCAGACGCGCTGGCGGATCAGCGCCTCGATGTCTGACAGCTGGGACGGCGCCACGGCGGGGCTCACCGTTTTGCGCTGCACCACATGTTTTGCGCCGTCCATGGCAATGAACATGGGCGTTTCCATGCCCTCGGGCGCATCGCCGATGACGATGTTGTCTTGCGAGGAAAAGACCTTGTGGTTGGAATCCACGGCGATGATGTCGTCATACTTGGTGATCGACCAGTACGGGCCAAACGGGCTGTCCGGGCAGAAATGGACGGGGTCTTCCTGGCGCAGGCGCCTGAAATATTCGCCCTGTTTGTTGTTGAGAAAAATCTCCGCCTTGGACACATCGAGACCCTCAAGCGGCAGGCTCCAGGGGTCGGGCACGGTGTCTTTCGCAGACAAGGTCTCCGTATCGGCCATTCACTCCTCCCATTTGTATATTTTGTCGCAGTGTATACTGCGAAGGCGTGAGCACCAAGAATGCCTTTGGGGCAAGACTGAACGACGAGGAGACCCGAGGATGACCGACATGAAAGACGCACCCATGCGAGACAAGATCGAAGCGGCGGCGTTCCGGCGCCTGCTCAGCCACCTCGACAATCGCAAGGACGTACAGAACATCGAGCTGATGATCCTGGCCGATTTCTGTCGCAACTGCCTGGCCGACTGGGTGCGCGAGGCGGCTGAGGCAGAGGGCATCGAGATGACCAAGGACGCTGCCCGCGAGCACGTCTACGGCATGCCCTACGGCGAATGGAAAGAGAAACACCAGACCGAGGCCACGCCCGAGCAAATGGCCGCCTTCAAGGCGCGGCGGGGGTGATCCCAACTCACAGATCTCATGGTGAGCGGAGACGAACCATGGCTACGCGCCACGATCCATCCTTCGTCTTCGCTCAGGATGAGGATTTGCCAGAAACTCCGTCAGAATACCGCTCCCCCGGCTCTGGCGTGATTCCGTAGGGCTTCAGCAGCCGCCAGACATGGTCTGGCACCATGTTCTTCATCTTTGACGGCATGGCGCGGCGCAGGTGGAGCACGGTTTCAGCCGCCTTCATCTCCAGCCGCGCACGCGCGAACTCGACCCCGCGCGGGCCGATCCTTGGCATCAGCCAGCCCGCCAGGGGCCGCGCCCAGTCCGGCATGGCGCGCAGGGACAGCC
>JBCBGD010000265.1:0-3629 GCA_038527085.1 Pseudomonadota bacterium
GCCCCTGCCGGGCCAAGCCCAGTCCTCATGGTGAGCGGAGACGAACCACGAGGGCGGCGATCGACGCCGAGGCCTGACCCGCATCCCGCCTGCATGGTTCGTCTCCGCTCACCATGAGGCTAATGTCAAAGGCAGGCCTTTGTTACCGCACCCCACCGGGTCTGCGGACGCTGGTGCTCGATGAAAAGCGCCCCGCAGCCCTGAGCGGCCCCTGCCGGGGCCTTCTTCGCCGAAATTCGATCCACTGGGTCGAATTTTCGCTGCGCGACTGGCTTCGAAGTCTATCGCGAGGCGCAGCCGAAGCGGAGACCAAACAAACAAGCGTCTGCGGACGACGGTGCTGGCTCAGACTGCCGCCAGAGCCTGGGCGAGATCGGCCACCAGATCGTCAGGGTTCTCGATGCCGACCGAGAAACGCACCAACCCGTCCGTAAACCCGATCCGTTCACGGACCTCTTCGGGCACGCCCGAATGGGTGGTCGAGCCTGGATGGCACATCAGACTTTCCGTGCCGCCGAGGCTGACGGCAAGCTTGATCAGCTGGAGATTGTCGAGCAAGCGGAAGGCAGCGGGCTTTCCGCCGATCACGTCAAAGGAGAAGGTTGAGCCGGCCGCCTTGCATTGCTCCGTATAGATACGATGCTGGTCGGTCCCTTCTTCCAACAGACCGGGATACATCACCTGACCGACCTTGGGATGCGCGTTCAGAAATTCTGCGCAGACCTTAGCGCTGTCGAAGGCGCGGGTCATCCGCAGGCCGACGGTTTCCAGGCTCCGCGTCAGCAGCCAGCAGGTGTGGCTGTCCAGCGTGGTGCCCAGGAAATTCCGCATACGGCGGATCCGTGCCACCACCTCGTCGCGGCCGATGGCGGCGCCGGCAATCAGGTCAGAATGGCCGCCGACATATTTGGTCAGCGAATAGAGCACGAGGTCCGCGCCATGCTCGATCGGCGCGTGCCCGATCGGCCCCATCATCGTGTTGTCGCACATCAGGATGGGACGCGTGCCGGTCTCCTCGCCGATGGTCTCGGCCACCCGCGCGCAGGCAGCGATGTCCACGAGCGCATTGGTCGGATTAGCCGGGCTTTCGGTGTAGATCACCTGCAGAGGCCCGTGTTCAGCCGCCCTGCGCGCGGCGGCCAGGAGCGTTTCTTCATCGGCCACGCTGGAGACTTCTTCGACATGGATGCCGTATTCCGGCAGCATGGTGCGAATGAAGACTTCCGACGCGCCATAGAGCGGGCTGGTGTGGAGCACAGCGCCGCCGCGCGATGTGGTCGCCAGCAGAGAGGTGGTGATCGCGCCCATGCCGGAACTGAACGCGAGCGCCGCTTCCCCGCCGTCGAACAGGGTGAGCCGGTCTTCCAGCACCTCCATGTTCGGATTGTTGAAGCGTGTGTAGATCAGGTCCTCTCGCGGCGCCTCTCCGGCAGGCTGCTTGCCCGCCATGGCGGCGAACAGCGCCTCGCCATCGGCCGCGGACTTGAACGCGAAGGTCGAGGTCATGAAGATCGGCGGCTTGATCGAGCCTTCCGACATGTGGGGATCGTATCCATAGCCGATCACGAGGCTTTCGGGGCTCAGCCTGTGCTCGCCGATGGTGGTCTTGCGGTAGGATTTGTCCGGCTTGGGCATCACCGTGGGTCTCCAGAATAAAGGGGCCGCTTCGCGCGCAGCAGCTGGCTTTGGCGTAGCAGGCATCGCACCGATTGGCCAACACACCCCACAACGAAAAACGGCCCAGCATATGCCGGGCCGTTCTCCTGTTTGGTGGGGTCAGACCCTCGCCCTAGCGGACGATGATCGAGACCTCTGCGCGGCGGTTGAGCGGCTCGCGCACACCATCGCGGGTTTCCTTGGCCAGCGCATTCTCGCCGCGGCCTTCGGTGTTGACGATCGCCGACGGAATACCGCGGGACGACAGGGCGTTGGCAACCACGCTCGAACGGCGGTTCGACAGGCGCTGGTTGTAGGCCGACGCACCGGACGTATCCGTGTGACCCACGATCGAGACAGAGCTCGGCGCGCAGTCTTCACGCTCGCGGATGTTGGCAACCGCCTGGTCAATCACAGCGGACGCTGCCGTGGTGAGGTCCGCGCGATCCCATTCGAAGTAGACCACGAAGGACTGGTTCACCGTCGAGCACGCTGCCACGGCCGGACCCGTCAACGTCGTCGGAGGCGGCGGTGGCGGAGGAGGCGGAGGCGGCGGTGGTGGTGGCGGAGGTGGCGGCGGTGGCGGAGGCGGTGGTGGCGGCGGAGGCGGTGGCGGAGGAGGTGTCACACCAAACGCGTACCGGAGACCCACTTTAGCCGTGTGGTCGGTGTAGTCCGTGTTGTAGACCACCGTGTTGCCCACAGCGTCGCGGCCCGCAAAGTCGAGATCCTCGACATTGTAGTAGCTGTAACCGAGGTCCAGCGTCAGGCGATCGGTCATCTGTATGCCGACACCCGCAAGGCCTTGCCAGGCAAACGCCGTTTCAGAGTCGCTGAAACCGTTGGCCGGGGTCGGTCCTGCAATCACAGCGCCGGACGCGTTGTCGACGATGACGGATGCCAGGTTGGCCGCCTTGGCTTTGACCTTGGCAGCGCCGATGCCCGCGCCGAGGTAGGGTTGGAAACGGCCGTCCGGATTGAAGTCGAACAGACCATTGATCATCACGTCGCCGACCTGAACGGTGCCTGCGCTTCCAAAGGTCTGAAAACCTTCAGTCGAGCCTGGCGACGTGGCGCCAACAGGCGTGCCATTGAATTCGGCGTCAGGATTGATGTCGCCAGTCCTGTACCCCAGGACGCTTTCGAGGCGGAAGCCACTGTCGAAGCCATAACCGATGCCGAGACCGCCGCCGAAAACGTCTTCGATTTCGCCGTCACCACCCATGTTTCCGAGGACCGTCGGATCTTCAGAATCATAGTCGGCGGTGCCATCGAAAGTGTAGGAAAGATCACCGCGGACGTACCAACCGTCCTCGGCCTGAGCGACATGGCCGACCGACATTACGGCGGCTGCGGCTGTCGCGCACATGAGAGTTTTTTTCATACAAATCCCCTTTGTGTGCCGAGTAGGCAGGATTACCGATCGGCCGCAGGAAAATACGGAGGTGTCCGTACAACCCGACTCACTAGCCAGTTTTTGTTCGACTTTCGAGCCCCTTGCGACAGAAACTCAAAAACCGGCTGAATTATTGTCGCCACCGCGACTCAATTGCAACAGCGACGCGGCGAGAAACACGCGTTTCCAACCAAAGTTCCATCTTGTCTGCATGTCGGGAGAAAACCGGAACCTGTAGACGCTCAAGGCGACGCTATCAGCGCGAGGCGCGAACTTGAAGTACGCAATCCTTCAGTCGAAAGAGCCACCTTAATTGACCGAAGAAATGGCGCGAGTGACGCGCCTGAAAATCAGTCTATTTTTCAAATAATTTCAATGACTTAATTGCCACCAAAACGCCAGATGTAGTGCAAAAAGTCGGCAAGTTGTAGTGCAAACCGTAGTGCACATTCTCCTTTCTTCCAAAGTTCGACGCTGCCCATCAGCGCCAATATCCCCCGATAACCTAATGCTGCCTCCTGGCCAAGTCCGGCACCGTCGACAAGCGCGGATCTTCACTGTCCACGGCTATGCCGCC
>JBCBGD010000266.1:0-3600 GCA_038527085.1 Pseudomonadota bacterium
GTGCGTGGCGCACCACCCGTTCGACCACCGCTTCTGTTTTTCACGTGCCGCAGCAGACTGTTGCGATGCGAATTTAGCCTCTGCGTGTGGGGGAACGCATGTGGAGGCACCATGCACCTGGGTGTGTGGTGCTAGCTGGCCTCGCTTCCGAGTGATCGGGGGCGGGGCCACTTCCTTTATTGAATCCAGTTCTCAGTCGCTGGACGTGGGACACGCCTTAAGGACCGCTTCATTTGCGTCAAAAGCATCCTGCATGGATTCAGACCGCTCACTTGTCGCAACAGCGTCGTAACTGGCCCACATCTCGCGAACCCGGCTGGCCGTCTCGCACGCGCCATCGGCATCGCCGCTGCCCTCCTGGATCCAGCGCAACACACGTTCAGTCGCAATCACCCTGTAAATGCGTCCCGGACTTTGGGGGTCGCGTGCGAGCGTGCTTCTCTGGCGTTGAACGGCCTCACGCGCGGTCGCGATAGCGTCGCTATGGTCGCCATTGTTGAACAAGCAGTCCGACAATTGAAGGATAACATTGGTTAGAATTTCCTCGGCTTGGGCATTCTCCGGGTCGGCAGAGACCAGCGCTTCAGTGAGGGGTTCGATGCTCCTCAGATCCTCAATCGCATCGGCGCGGTGCGCGTCCATGTAGCAGGTCGTGTTTGCCCTGCGCAAAAGTGACAGGATGTAGATGCGATCCGCCTCAAGCCCCCCAAGTTTCCGAGCGTCTTCGGCATATTCAATGCTTCGCTGGTAATGCGGTATCGCCCCATCGAGCGGTTTTTCAGCGTAGTAGGCGGCCCAACCAACCGCCTGTGCGAGCGATCCATGGGCCTGAGACAACATGAATAGAAGAGATCTGTCCGGCTCTCCCGGCGTCTCCTCCGCCAGTTTTTCGAGGCGCTCAACGCTTCGCCAGGCTGCATCGATACCGATCTGGGGTGTTTCGCTGTGAAAGTGTGCCATGGCCAGTGACATCTCACCATCCGCCATCAGCATCTGATCGCGTGGTGAGGGATTTTCGATGGTTGCGAAGATGTCAGCCGCTTCGTGCACGAGGTCTGCGGAGGTGACGGTATTGTATTCGAGATAGAAGGTGTTTCTGGCGCTGATGACGAGGGTTTCGAGGCGAACACGCCTGCCCTTCTGTCCATTTGCTGCATCTTCTGGAACGGCTGCCAGGATTTCATTCGCGGTTTGGAGCAACTGTCCAGCATGCTCTCGCTGGCCGAGATTTGACCCACCTCCAACACCCATGACCTCGGCCAATCGGGCGTAGCCACGCGCAAGTTCGAGCGACAGTTCAGGCGACGCTTCGGTCTCGCGGAGCGCCTCGATCACCGCCAATGAGCGCTGGATCAGGTCTTGGCGCGCCTGTGTTGGACTGCGGCCTACAACAGCGTCCTGGCTCGACAGGTCGATCAATTCAATCGCAACGTTTCGAGCCGCTTCGAGCCGCTGGGCAGCATCGTTCCCGGAGTCCGTAAGTTGGATCCTGTAACTTGTAAGCCCCATGGCCAGGGCACCGACAATGCCCAGAGCTGCAAAGGCAGACACCGTTGCTGTGCGATGACGTTGAACAAACCGTGCAAGCCGCGTTTGAATCTTCGGCTTGGAAACTTGTGGTGCTTGACCAGCCAGATACTTCTCGAAATCCGAAGCGAGCGCTGAGACAGAGCAATAGCCGTCATCTCCCCCTGCACGCTCGGCTCCCGCTATAATCGCATTCAAGTCGCCGCGCCGGGGAAGGGTTTCCGGCTTCGTTAAAGCGCGAAGTAAGCCGCCCAAGTCAGCAATGTCTTTTTGCACCGCACGCTCAAAGCCCCCAGTCACCTCTGCGGAGGGCTTAGCGGCCGAAATGCCGAAATCAATGAGTTTGGCTGTACCCAACCGGTCGATGAGGATATTCGAAAGCGAAAGGTCACGGTGTACGATGCCGGCTTGGTGGGCATACACCAAGGCCCTGCAAACATCCCGGAACACCGAAGATCTCTGGCCCCAATCGAAGTCGATGTTATCTATCAGCTCCGCGAGCTGACGCCCGTCGACGAATTCCATCACGATGTACGGCGTTCCTGCGCCGGTCTCTCCACCATCGTACATTTGCGCGATGTTGGGATGTCTCAAGCGCGCCAGCAGACGGCGCTCCGTCTTCATGCGTTCGTTGAAGTCCGAGACCTGGGCAAGCTGGGGTACAAGTTTGATTGCCACATCGTGTTCGAAGTCCACGCCTGTCCGGCGGCCGAGAAAGACCTGCCCCATAGAGCCGGCGCCAAGGCTTGCCAGGACTCGATATGGGCCGATTTTCTCAGGGAGCGTGAGCGCCTGTGCAGCCGCCTGTACTCCATCGGTTCCAGTGATCTCTGAAGACACGGCATTGGCTGCAAGGAGCCGGAGTGCCTGCTGCTGAAGTTCGGAGCCTGCTGGTGTCCACTCACGAACAAAGGCCTCTTGGCGGTCTTGGGGGAGACCGGCGAGGAGGTTTGCCAGATCAAGAAGGGCCCAGTCCCGCTGGCGCTGATCAGAAGGCATCTTGCATAGCTGCTCGCAACCAACGTTGCGCGCCCAGCCAAAGCAATTTCACTCGCTTATCGCTGAGGCCCAACTGGGCTGCGACATCCGCGTTCGACCAACCACCAAAGATCTTCAGCTCAGCAATTGCATGTTGCTCAGCTCTTGCCACCTTCAGCCTGACCAGTGCCTGGTGTAATTGAAGAACTTCGAAGGATGCGGGATCGGCAAGCACATCATCGTCGCCAATGCTGATCTTCAGCCCATCACGCTTGGTGGCGGATTTGGCCCGCGCAAGATCGACCAGGACATTGCGCATGACGGTTGCGGCCAGTGCCAAAAGCTGCCTGCGATTGGCAAGCGAGAGCTTCCTGGCATCCATGATCTTGATCAGTGCAAGGTGTTGGAGATCGCGGGTCTGGAGCGTTGGCGTGCGCCTTTGTCCAATCAGAAGACTATGGGCAATCAGACCAAGCTCTTCGTAAAAAACCTCGATGATCCTGCGGCGCGCGTCTTCGCATCCCTGACTGAGCAGCTCGAAGTCGTCTTTCTCCACCACTGGGCGCGCACGTTCAGTCCCCTCGGTGTATGTCGAGACACAATCGACTTGGCTCATCATCGGCTCCTGCAACGCTGCAGGGAAAGACAACATGGCAGACCGGAAGGAGCAACTTATTCTTTACGGCGAGTAATAATCTATGGGTTCAGCCAAGCGCTGTCGCCCATCCATCTTCCAGAATTAGGCTGCCCTCGCCCCCATCGAAGGGCGCGGTAAGATCCAGGCTTGCTTCACCGCCTGTGAAGGCGAGTGAGGTCTGGCCCGGCGCTGTGCCTGCTTCCGCGCCGGTCTCGAGGGCGATAACCTCTGCGCGAGGCGCAACTGCAGGCAGGCCAGTAAAGTCGAAGCTGTCGCCGACACTCTGTGCCTCCGCGGCAGCAGGTGGCGCGTCGAACAGGAAGTCGGCTGCGTCGAGTGTTGAGATGTCGGTGTTCGACAGGCGGACGTCGTTGCTGGTGTCACCGGTGACCGAGATGATCGCCGTGGCGCCGTCCTGAACCAGCGTCAGCTTGGCAAAGGCGTCGGCATTGCTCTCG
>JBCBGD010000267.1:0-3585 GCA_038527085.1 Pseudomonadota bacterium
CGTCGACAGCTGATTGGAGCGCTTCGAGCGCCCCTTCAGCCCGGGCGAGACGCTGGCGAAGCGCGGTCAGGGTCTCAGTCGTTTCCTCAGCGGCTTCCGCCTGAGCGCGCTCAACACCTTCGAGCGCATTCGTCGTGGCGAAATCGGCCTGTTCAGATGCGTTGTCGCCGCCTCCGAGCAGGCCCGGCACCCGCTCAGCGCCAGCATATCCGAGCGCACCGCCACCGCCTGCGGCCAGAAGCATCATCAGGAAGGTCGAGATCCAGCCCGGTCCGCGCTTCACCTTTGTAGGCTCCGGCGCTTCGCGAAATTCGACATCAATCGGCTCTTCACCGGAAATGTCGTCGGGATCGATCGTGTCTTCGGAGGGGTTGGACTCGTCGGTCATGGAGCGGTCTTAACCTTAAAATCTTACCTTAATCTGGCGGACACGCCATTCGAAGCGCATTTATGAGTGCGTCCTCATTCGGCGCGCCTGCGACGCTGATCTCGCGCCATTTCAAGGCATCCGCGGGTGCGGCGGCGCGCGCAGAAATGGCAACGCAGGTGATATCGGTAAGGTCGAGCCCTTTTGCGAGACCCGCAAAACCCCAGGCCCCCTTCGCCGAATGGATGAGCACGGCTGCGACTTTGCTAGCCCCGAAGGCTGTCCGCGCCTCATCACTGAGCTGTTCTGCGGGGCGCGTGGTGTAAAGCGCGGCGAAAGTGGCATCGAAACCCCGATCTCGCAGGGAACCCACGAGGTTTCCTGCAGCGGCATCATTGGCGACATGGAGTAGAGCGCCAGCAGCCGGGTCGGCATTTCCGGCAATGAAGTCGGCAAGGTTCTCTGCATCGCCATCGGCGTTGCGGACGCGGGTGAAACCCTCTTCATTGGCGGCGTCGGTGGTCGCTGGGCCCACACACCAGGCGGGCGTGTCACGCCGGTCACTGCGCAAGGCGAAGGCACGAACGCCGTTCGCGCTGGTGAAGATCAGTCCTGCTGTGCCCGTGAGGTCTGGCAAGCTCGTGGACAACGCCGCGATCTCAAGCGCCGGACTGACGATGGGTTGATACCCCTCGGTCTCAAGACGCGCGGCCGTATCCTCACAGCCCGGTGCCGTGCGCGTAACGAGGACGAGGGGGCCACTAGCCATCTTCAAAGGCGGGCAACTCGCCGCCTGCTGCCTCGCGAATTTCTCTGCCCGCCGCCTGGCCAAGCGCGACGAGATCTCCATGGCTGAAGCCTGCAGGGAGGCTGCGCTCAGCGCGCCAGGTCTGCTGCCCGTCTGGGCTCAGCACCTCGCCTTCAAAGCGGGCGTCTCCGTGGCGCTCATGGAACAAATGCGCTGCGATCGGTGTGCGGCAGCTGCCGTCCAGCTCGACCAGGAAAGCGCGCTCGGCCAGCGCAGACGCCTGGCTCTTGGGGCACGTCATCTTGTCGAGTGTTTCAAGCGCGGCATCCGGCAGAGCGCCATCGCGCGCGGTGCAGGCGACGATGCCCTGGCACGGCGCCGTCAGCATCTGATTCATTTCGATCGGGCGGGCGAGATGGGCAAGGCCCAGACGGGTGAGGCCCGCCATGGCAAGGTAGGTCGCGGAGGCCTCACCGGCTTCCAGCTTCTTCATTCGCGTTTGCACATTGCCGCGAAACGGGACGATCTTCAGGTCCGGGCGCGCCCTCAGCGTCTGCGCCTCGCGCCTCAAGCTTGCCGTGCCGAGAACCGCGCCTTCGGACAGGTCGGTTAAGGTTTCTGCCGACGGGCTGAGAAATCCCTCGCGCGGGTCGGCCCGCTCGGGAAATGCCACGAAGACATGGTGATCGGGCAACTGGCTCGGCACATCCTTTAGCGAGTGAACGCCAATGTCGATCTCGCCGTCATCGAGCGCGCGGTCGAGCTCGCGGGTGAACAGGCCCTTGCCGCCGGCATTGATGAGGCGCTCTGTCGTCAGCTTGTCGCCGGAGGTGGTGAATTTCACCAGATCGCAGGCGATCTGTCCCTCGCTGAGCTTTGCCAGTTGATCGGCCACGTGCTCAGCCTGCCAGAGGGCGAGCGGCGAGGCGCGGGTGCCGAGGCGCAGGCGAATGTCAGGTGAATTTGTCATCACTGACTGTCCTAGCGGGCATGCCCCTGAAAAGGAAGAGATTGACACCGCCAAGCCAAAGCGCGAGCCAAGCGTATGACAGACACAACCGCAAGCGACTGGGGCAATTACTGGAAAGGCCGGGCGGCCAGCGAAGCCGGCGCGGCCCTTGTCGGCGCGGGCATCGAGACCGACAGCGACATTGCCGCGATCTGGGCTGAGGAATTTGCTGGGCTTACGCCCGACACGCGCGTGCTGGACCTCGCCTGTGGGGCAGGATCTGCGCTGAAAGCTGCAAGCGCAGCGGGGCTGACCAATTTGAAAGGCGTCGATATCGCTGAGGAAGCGCTGCAGGTCATGGCGCGAGAGGTGCCGGGCGCGACAGGCGTCGCCGCGCCTGCAGACCGGACGGGGCTCGAAAGCGCAAGCTTTGACAGGGTGGTCAGCCAGTTCGGCCTGGAATATGCCGGTCTGCAGAAAGCGGCGCGCGAAGCGGCCAGGCTGCTTGCGCCAGGTGGGGCGTTCGCGGCGATCATTCACCTGAAGGATGGCGCCATTGCGCGCGAATGTTCAGAAAAACTGGCTGAACTGAACGTCATCCGCGACAGCGAATTCATCGTGAAGGGCCAGAAGCTGTTCCGCGCCCTGTTCGCGGCTGACGCTGACAAAAGCCAGGCAGCGGTCGACCGGGCCACCCGCGCCGTGAATGCCTTCAAACCTGCCATGGATGCGGTGCAGCGCCTGCGCGACAAGCAATCCGGACAGAGCCTTGCGAGCCACCTCTACGATGGCACGGCGCAACTCTACCAACGACGCGCCACCTATGCCCTGGCCGACATCGAAGGCTGGCTGAAGGGCATGGCCGGTGAGATCGGCGCCTATCGCGGCCGGATGGAGAGCATGTTGGCCAGCGCCCAGTCCGAAGCTGACATTCGCGCGGCCTTGGACCTATTCGCCGCCGCCGGACACAAGCCAGAGCCGCCGCGCAAGATCGCCCTCAAGGACGGCGGGGCACCTGCGGCCTGGTGGGTGCGGGCGGGGACGCCGCGTTAGGGCTTGGCCCGCGCGGCCCCTGTGATAGCCTCTTTCCCAATAAGAAACGACACATTGGGAGGAGATCGCCATGGCCGACGGACAGGTATTGCCGCCGTTTCGCCCGCTGCCCCTGAAGGGGCCTGACATCGAAGTCATACGCAAACCCGACGGCACGGTCTACCTGACGCCGCGCCAGGCGGCTGGCGATCGCCCGCGCACCATACCCCACTGCCTGGCCGAGCGGGCCGCTGAACATCCCGACCGCGTCTTCCTCAAGGAACGCGAAGGCGGAAACGGCGACTGGGTCTCCATGACCTATGGCGAGGCGAAGGCCGCGACCGATGCCCTGGCCCAGGCTTTCCTCGACATGGGCGCAGGGCCTGACGCGCCCGTCATGATCCTGTCCGGCAACTCCATCGCCTCAGCCATGGTCATCCTCGCAGCCCAGACCATCGGCGCGCCCGCCGCGCCCATCTCGGTGGCTTA
>JBCBGD010000268.1:0-3585 GCA_038527085.1 Pseudomonadota bacterium
GTAAACCGCGAAAAGGTCGACCTGGTCCTCATCGCAGGCGACCTAGTCTACAAGGCCGACGCCGGCCAAATCGAAACAGAGATTGCTCAGCTTGCCGAGATCGATGCACCGGTCTTCGCCATTCTTGGCAACCATGATGTGGGCGCGCCGGGGCGTGACCGTCGCGACGAGGTGCGCGCAGCCTTTGCAGCGATAGACCTGCCGCTTCTGGAAGATGAAGTGCGTACAGTCACCGTGCGCGGGCGCAAGGTGCTCGTGTCGGGTCTGCGCGACCTCTGGGATGGCCCGAACATCAATACCGCATTCGCTGAAGACCTGCCGGGCGCCCTGCCTCACCTTACACTCGCCCACAATCCCGACACAGCAATGTTCCTCGATGCCGCATTTGACTACGACCTTATGCTGTCAGGTCACACCCATGGCGGGCAGATCCGCCTGCCGTTTTTGTACAAGGCCGCGATCCCCACAGACGGACAATGGGACAAGGACCTGCACATCTGGCGCGATGCAGGCGGAGTGGACCGCAAGGTCTGGGTCACGTCCGGCACAGGCATGGTCGGCTTGCCGATGCGGTTTCTGCAGCCGCCGCGCATTGATGTATTGACCGTTTACCTTCCTGAGCCATCCTGAACGGCATGCGCCTGCTCGCCATCGCCCTTACGCTCAGCGCCCTGTCTGCGGCGCTGTTCATTGCTTCGTGCCAGTCCAGTCCGCCCAGTGCGCGCGAGCAGGCTGACCTCTGCGACATCTTCGATGACCGAAAGAACTGGTACAGGTCCGCTGCCGAGGCCGAGCGCAAGTGGGGCGCGCCCATCGCGCTCCAGATGGCGATCATGCAGGCAGAGAGCAGCTTCGACGCCGACGCACGCCCTGCCCGCGAGCGCATGTTCTTTGGCTTGCTGCCGGGCGGGCGGCCAAGCTCAGCCTATGGCTATGCCCAGGCCATTGACGGGACTTGGGCGACCTATAAACGCGCGAGCGGAAACAATGGCGCCGAGCGTGACGATTTCGACGACGCGGTCGATTTCATCGCCTGGTACGCGAACGAGTCGCGCAAGCGGGCGGGCGTCGGCTTTAGCGATGGTCGCGGCCATTACCTTGCCTATCATGAAGGCTGGGGCGGGTATTCACGCGGCACCTATCGCAGCAAGGGCTGGCTTATGGACAAGGCAGGCCGCGTGGGCGCCACAGCCGATCGCTACGCCGTGCAGCTGGATCGCTGCGAACGCAGCCTCAAGCGCGACTGGATCCCATTCTTCTAGGCGACCTTGCCGTCGAGCGCAGCTTTCCAGAGCTTGGTGCGTGCGGCCTGTTCGGCCTGGTCCCTGCGAAACGCGGTGAAGACGCCGAGGCTGGGATCAGGGTCGCTCCCGTTGCCCATCGCAATCAGGTGCTGGTAGTACCAGGCCATGCTGCCGAACCCGTTCAATGCCTTGATCAGGCCAATTGGCGAATTTGGGCCCAGCAGCGGTGTCGGGCCCAGTCTGAGTTGGTCCTCAAACCGCGGCAGGGTGTCGATCCCGCCTGACAGCAGCCGTTTCGGCAGATCGGGCTCGACACAGAGCGGCCGGCCAATCCCGATCAGGTCTGCCTCGCCCGCCAACAACGCCGCATCCATGGCTGCACGAGACCGGAAGCCGCCTGTGACCATGACCGGCATTTTCGCGTGAGTTTTCACGCTGCGCGCATAGTCCAGAAAGTACGCTTCGCGCTTGGCCGTGCTCTCGCGCACCTTAGGCGCTTCGGAGGGCTTCATGCCTTCCTGGTTCATCATCTTGGGCTGCTCGTAGGAGCCGCCTGAGATTTCGAGCAGGTCGACACCAAGTTCATTGAGCATATCCACGACGGTGAGGCAGTCTTCATGGCTGAAGCCGCCTTTCTGGAAGTCAGCCGAGTTCAGCTTGACCGCCACGGTGAAACCCTCCCCGCCTGCGCGCCTGGCCGCGGCCACACACTCACGCAACAGCCGCGCGCGGTTCTCCAGTGGGCCGCCCCACCTGTCCGTGCGCTTGTTGGCCAGGGGATTGAGAAACTGGCTGATCAGGTAGCCATGGGCAGCATGGACCTGCACGCCGTCAAAGCCCGTATCGCGCGCAACCTGCGTGGCGAGCGCCATATTCGCAATCACGCGGGTGATCTCATCGTCTTCCATCGCGCGCGGCTGGCCGAAGAACTTGCCTGGCAGGTCGAGGGCGACAGAGCTTGGCGCGTCTGGGCGCTCATTGATCGCGATGGGAGTCTGCCGGCCTGCGTGGGAGATCTGCATGATGACCGGCGCGCCGCCAGACTTGGCGGCCTTTGCAAATGCCGCCAACGCTGCCACCTCCTCATTGCTGGGCGGGCCGTCAATGACAACGTTTCCAGCCTTCTCGAGGTGATGGCGGTCGACCTGTACATTTCCGGTGATCTGAAGCCCGATGCCGCCATCGGCCCAGCGCTTGTAGAGCTCGACATGACGCTCCGTCGCCCGGTTGCGGGCATCGGCGAGCCCTTCGGTCATGGCGGCCTTCACCAGCCGGTTCGGGATGGTCAGCCCGGAAGGCAAGGTGAGCGGTGTTGTGATGTCGGTCATGGTCAGCCTCCCTCAGCGCGCGTTTGCCCGGAGGACCGCGCGGTTCTTAACGTGTCATTAACTGCAATCGCCGCCTCTGGGGAGAGACATTGGAGGCGCCCCCAATGGAAACGCACCTGCACGCGCTGATCGAAGCTCACTATTGCCGCTCGACCCACCATTACATCGTCATGGATGCCCTGAAGCAGCTGTCAGGACCAGATGCGACCGGATGGTATCGCTGGCTGCTGCATGAGCGCGCCATGCTGCTGCGCGGGGCGAAGGCGCCCGATGCGGAGTTCAAGGACTTCAAGAACCACGTGCTGCATGTGGGCGGCGACACCGAGTGGGGCGGTGCGCGCGGGGCGGCAACGGAATGGTATGGCAAAGCCGTAACGGCGCTGCGGGCGAAACAGTGGAGCAGCGCGGCCTATGCGCTCGGAGTCCTCAGCCACTATTACGCCGACCCGATCCAGCCCTTTCATACTGGCCAGACCGAAGCTGAAGGTGCGGTTCACCGAGCGCTGGAGTGGAGCATCTTCAAGTCGCGCCCGGCGCTGAAAGAGCGTATGGACACGATAGGTTTCCGGGCCCCACTGCGCCGCGAGGACACCAATTTTGTGTCTGACATGGTCGGCGAAGGCGCACGCACATCGCACACCCACTACGACACGTTCATCGATCACTATGACCTCGATGCCGGCGCGAAAACGCCCGAAGCGGGCATGGACGAGACGCTGCTGGCCGCCACCGCCGAGCTGCTCACTCTTGCCGTCAGCGGTGTGGCGCATCTGTTTGAGCGCGCCTTCGAGGAAGCAGGCGTTGCGCCGAAATCCGTCGTCCTGAGCCTGGATGTCGCCGTGGCAGAGATCGGCAAGCCGTTGCGGAAGATCCTGTCGAAAATTGAAGACGCTGGCACGCGCCGCGCCGTCGAGGCAGCTTACGCCGAGTACCAGAAGACCGGAAAGGTGATCCGCAAGCTGTCCGACGATGACGCTGCCATCCGCGCGCTGCATGCCAAGGAAGTGCGCGGG
>JBCBGD010000269.1:0-3567 GCA_038527085.1 Pseudomonadota bacterium
GTTTCACCTTTCAGTGCTGGATACCTGCCTGCGCAGGTATCGGCGGAGTTTTGGGAGCGGTCTGCCGCCTAAAGCGCCTTGACGATGTCCTCGACCATCTTCTTGCCGTCAGACAGGAGCATCATCGTATTGTCCTTGAAAAACAGCTCATTCTGGATGCCGGCATAGCCAGAGCCCATGGAGCGTTTCACGAACAGGACGGTGCCAGCATCCTCAACATTCAGCACTGGCATGCCGTAAATCGGGCTGGAACTGTCTGTCTTCGCGGCGGGATTGGTGACATCGTTTGCCCCGATCACGAAGGCCACTTCGGAGTTCTTGAAGTCCGAATTGATGTCTTCGAGCTCGAACACCTCGTCATAGGGCACCTGCGCCTCGGCCAGGAGGACGTTCATGTGCCCGGGCATCCGGCCCGCCACGGGGTGGATGGCGTACTTCACGTCGACGCCTTCCGCCTTTAATTTGTCGGCCATTTCCTTCAGGGCGTGCTGGGCCTGGGCCACGGCCATGCCATAGCCGGGCACGACGATGACCTTGGATGCGTTCTTCATGATGAACGCCGCATCGTCTGCCGAGCCGCGCTTATAGGGCCGCTCTTCCTGGGGTCCGCCTGCTGCTGCCGCGCTGTCATCGGCGCCGAAGCCGCCTGCGATGACGGAAATGAAGCTGCGGTTCATGCCCTTGCACATGATGTAGCTGAGGATCGCGCCCGATGAGCCCACCAGGGAGCCAACGATGATCAGGGCGAAGTTGCCCAGCCCGAAGCCGAGGGCAGCAGCTGCCCAGCCCGAATAGGAGTTCAGCATGGAGATCACCACCGGCATGTCCGCCCCGCCGATGGGGATGATCAGGGTGATGCCGATGATGAGGGCAAGCGCGACCAGCACCCAGATCAGCGTACCGCCGCTGGAGGCGGCGCCATTGCTGAGCGCCATGGCGATGATCACGCCGATGACGCCGAGGGCGAGCAGGAGGTTCAGAATGTGGCGCGCGGGCAGCAGGATCGGCGCGCCTGACATGTTGCCGTTGAGCTTTGCCGCGGCGATCAGCGAGCCGCTGACGGTCACGGCGCCGAGCAGGATCGACAGCGACAGCTCGACCATGGAGCGGGCAGGGATGCCTTCTGACAGGATGCCGCTTGTGATCCCGAAGCTTGCCGGGGAATAGAATGCGCCGAGCGCCACAAGCAGGGACGCGCCGCCGCCAAGGGCGTTAAACAGGCCCACAAGCTGGGGCATGTCCGTCATCGGGGCGCGCTGGGCGAGCAGGGCACCAATGCCTCCGCCGACGATCAGTCCGCCTGCGATCAGCGCAATGGTGACGGGCTCGAGATTCGGCGCAACAAGGGCGAAGGTCGTGCCCACGGCGAGGGCCATGCCGATCATGCCGAGGCGGTTGCCGCCGCGCGCCGTGGCCGGGCTCGACAGGCCGCGAATGGCGAAGATGAAGAGGACCGCCGAGACCAGGTACAGGCCGGCTGTTAGATCAGCGCTCATGATTTTTTCCTGTACATGGCCAGCATGCGCTGGGTGACGAGGAACCCGCCAAAGATGTTGATGGCTGCCAGAAGCACCGCGCCTGCGCCAAGGCCGCGCGCGGTCCAGACCTCGCGGGTCGTCTCGCCTTCGCTGCCGCCCACCGTGACGGCCGCTGCCGCAATCACGGCGCCGACCACAACGACGGCTGAAATGGCGTTGGTCACGGACATGAGCGGCGTGTGCAGGGCAGGTGTCACGCTCCACACCACATAGTAGCCAACGAAACAGGCCAGGACGAAAATCGCGGCGAGGAAAACAGGCGCGCCAATGTCATCGACGCCAGCAGCGGAGGCTGGCAGGGCGATGGCGAGCGCGGCCAAAGCGGCGGCGAGGGACTTCATTGCGTCAGCCTTTCATTCACGGTTTCACCGCCGCGCGTCAGCACCATGGCGGTGACGATTTCATCGTCGGTTTCGAGGTTCAGCTCGGCATTGTCGCCGGTGATCAGGGGCAGGAAGTTGAGCAGGTTCTTGGCGTAAAGCGCGCTGGCATCGGCGGGCACATGGCCGGGCAGGTTGGTGAAGCCTGCGATCTTGACCCCGCCCGCATCAACGACCTCATCGGGCTTTGACAGAGGGCAGTTGCCGCCCTGGCTGACCGCCATGTCGACGACAACCGAGCCCGGCCGCATGCTCTTGACCATCTCCTCGGTGACGAGCACGGGTGCGGGACGCCCCGGGATCAGCGCCGTGGTGATGACGATGTCCTGCTTGGCGATGTGTTCGGCGACCAGCGCGGCCTGTTTGGCCTGGTATTCCTCCGACATCTGCTTGGCGTATCCGCCCGCGGTCTCGGCGGCCTTGAACTCCTCGTCCTCGACCGCGATGAACTTTGCGCCGAGGGAGGCGACCTGCTCCTTTGCGGCGGGGCGCACATCGGTGGCCGATACGATCGCGCCGAGGCGGCGGGCGGTGGCGATCGCCTGGAGACCCGCGACGCCCGCGCCCATGATGAACGCCTTTGCGGGCGCCACGGTGCCTGCCGCTGTCATCATCATTGGCAGGGCGCGGCCATAGATCTGCGCGCCTTCGATCACGGCGCGATAGCCTGCGAGGTTGGATTGGGACGAGAGCGCGTCCATGGACTGGGCGCGGGTGATACGCGGGGTGAATTCCATGGCCAGCGCGGCGACCTTGCGCGCGTTCAGCGGCGCAGGATCGAGGCTGAACGGGTCGAGCAAGCCGATGAGGACCGAGCCCTCAGGCAGGTGCTTGATTTCATCAGCCGTGGGGCCGCGCACTTTGAAGGTCACGTCTGCGCCCTTCACCACGTCGGCGAAAGAGCTGGCGATCGTTGCGCCGGCGTCGGTGTAGTCTGCATCGAGGTAGCCAGCAGCCGTGCCAGCGCCTGTCTCGACGGACACGTCATGGCCCAGATCAATGAGCTTTTTTACACTTTCCGGCGTGGCCGCCACGCGGCGCTCGCCAGGGGCGGTTTCGGCGACAATGGCGAGTTTCAACGGCACCCCCGAGAGTGATTGGGCGGGCGCACCGCCTTGAGTCTTGGACGAATTTTACGCCCCGGAGCCGGGACACACTAAGAGATGTCTTGCGCGGGCACAAAGGCAAGGCCTTAAGACAACGACTTGGTGTGTGTACCGACTGGAGCACTACTGCGCAAGATTATCCCATGACCCGGGCGGCGAGGACGTAGCTCAGGGCAGATATCACCAGTATTCCCGCCAGATTGAGGAAGAATCCGGCCCGCGCCATGGTCGGCAGGCTGACATGGCCCGTCGCGAAGACCACCGCATTCGGCCCTGTCGCCATGGGCAACATGAAGGCGCAGCTGGCCGACAGCGCCAGTGGGACAGCTAGCATTTCCACTGGCAATCCCGTCGTCAGGGCCACGGCGCCGAGCACGGGCATCAGGGCCGAGGCGGTGGCGATGTTGCTCGTCACCTCGGTGGCGAAGATCACGAAAGCTGTCAGCACCACCATCACCACGAGGATCGGGAGCGCAGCGAGACCGCCAAAGATCGGAGAGTGTCGTGTAGGGAAAGAGTGTCTGGGTGGGGGGGGGGGGGGGG
>JBCBGD010000270.1:0-3554 GCA_038527085.1 Pseudomonadota bacterium
GACTCTCAGTCTCGGGGAACCGGATTTGGGACTGACACTGGCCGTCTCGCCCGGGTCGAACATTGACGCCGGCGATGTGTTGACCTGGACCTACACGCTTTCGAACACTGGAACCGCGCCTGCCTACAATATCGACCTGGTTAGCCTGCTCAATGACAATGGCGTGGCGGGCGGCGCCGATGGCGATGTGAACACAACCGCGAACTTTGGCGATGCCTTGCGCGATGTGGTCGCCTTCGATTGTGCTGTCTCTCCGTCTGATACCACGGCGTCCCCCGGCGACTTCGTCTACAGTTTCGACAATGGCGACGGCGATGGCGACGCCGATGATGAGGCCAGCGATTGCGAGGTTCTTTACCGCAATATCTCGGTCGACGGCTTGGCGGCCGGCGCCAGTCTAACCTTCAGCTTCCAGGCCACGGCGTCGGAAGAAATTACCTTGCGCACAAGTCTGATTGGTGAAGGAGCCGTAACGAGTACGTCACTCCCCGTTGGCGCGCCGGGCGCGGGCGATAACACATATGAGCGTAGCGCCAGTTCAGATGCCTCAAGTGGCGGACGGTATGGTGCATCGGCCAGCGATGGATTCGCAACTCGCAATCCAGCCAACGCTCTGAAGACTTTCACGGCGACAAGCGATGCCAACACGGCGCCCGACAGCGGCGACGCCATTGATGTGGCCATCGGCGAAACCTATACGGCGCGGATCACCTATCGCTTTGACGAGGGCACCAGTCGCAGCGCGATCCTGCGCAACCGCGTGCGCGTCCAGAACGCTAGTAATCCCGCCGATGTGGAGCTTCTGGCTGCGCGTCTGGAGCGAAGTTCTACGGATCTGACCGCATCCGATGACCCCGGTGGAATCAATTCAGCGGCGGCTGGCACCCAAGTGGATGTGACCTCGCTGATGGCAGAAACTGAGAACGCCACATTCAAGTTCTTGAATCTTGATCTTGGCGATGTCGTGAATGCCGGAAATGCTGGCACGCCCGAGGCCGGGCGCAACATTGATTCCTTCATCGTCGAATATGATTTCCGGGTTCTGGACACATCGAGCAACGCTGCGGGCGCCTTCATCGATGATCAGGGACAGACCCGGATTCGCGATGGTGAAAACACCCGCCGAACGTCTGGCGGCCAAACCCGGCGCGCCACCATTGTCGAGCCCGACATGGCCGTCAGCAAGACCAGCGCTGACAGCGATGGTCTGCTGTCCGGCGGAGAAACGGTCCGCTACACTCTGACCGCAATCAATACCGGTTCCGGGCCAGCCTACAACGCTATTCTGCAGGATGTGCTGCCACCGGCCCTGCGCGCCTCCGGCGTGTCTGCGGTGTCGGTCCTGATCGATGGCGGCGCGCCTGGCACTGCGCCTACCTTCACTTACAATGCTGCTACCGGCATTGCTGAATGGCGCTTTGCAGACGGCGATGTCCTGCTACCTGGCCAAGACATCGAGATCATCTACGATGCCACGGCTGATGCGGCTGTCTCACCGGGGACGACCCATACGAACACATTCGAGGTGGCCGCGGTCTTCAGCCAGGCCAGCAGCCAGCCCATTGAGCGGCGCCAGTTGCCGCGCTCCCCACAGGCAACGGTTACGCTCGGCGCGCCGGAAATCGCTTTCTATCCGGACCAGCGGGAGACGACCCAGCCTGGGACCACGATCATTTACCCGCACCTTTTGGACATTCCCGCTTCCCTGGCCGGTGCCACGCTCGACTTCACCTCGCTCAGCTCGCGCGGGCTGGGATGGGAAATCTGGTATGACAGCGATGGCAATGGTGCCCTGTCTGGCGGTGATACGCTCTGGGCCAATGGTAGTCCGGTCCCTACGGACGATGCACTTCAATTCTTTGTCCGCAGCCAGATCTCGGCGGAAGCCCAGGATGGCTATCGCGATTCCACGACCTTCACCGCAACTGTAACGCTTGGGTCCACAGTGCTGACCGAAAGTGTCACCGACATTACCACGGTCTCGCGGCTGTCGGCTGGTGAATTGGTGGCCGGCAAGTTCATGGCGCTCGACCGCGACTGCGATGGCGACTTGAGCGATGAGTTGCCCGGCGATGCCAATTTCGAGATCACCAAGAACGCCGATCCTGGCGACTGTGTGGTCTTCCGCATCACCTATCGCAATGACGGCAGCGGCAATGTCAGTGATGTGGATGTGCGCGATCAGGTGCCTGCCTACACCGTCTATGAGGCCGGAACGGCGAGCTTTGAAGTGACCCCATCAAGGTTGACGCCCGGCGCCTTGACCGCCCCCGCTGGTGGGGCACGCGGCGCCCTGTCATTCCCCTACACGGGCACGGTTGAGCCCGGGCAAGAGGGCTCGGTCGTCTACGGAGTGCGTGTTGAGGACTAGCTGGCGCACCCTTTCGGCTGGCGGTGTCGCCGTGCTTGCCTCTGCGGCGGGGATTGCCTTCGGCGAAGCCCCGGCGGCGGGCACGCGCGTGGTGAACCAGGCCAACGTTCTCTACACAGACGAGAATGGCGAGGTCCGTGAGGCCCTCACCAATGAGGTGGTGCTTTTCGTCCAGCAAGTGTTCGCTGCGACCCTTGAGGGGGACAATGCCCGCTCCGCCACCAGCGGCAGCACGGCCCGGTTTGTCCATACGCTGACCAATACGGGTAATGGCGAAGACACCTATTGTGTCAGCGCCGAAAACCTTAGCGGTGACGGCGGCGAGTTTGAGCGGATCGACGTTGTGCTCGATGGTGACGGCGATGGGATTGCATCCGAGGGCGAGGCCATCGTCTATTCCACGACCCAGGGGTCCGGCACATCCGGTAGGCTAGCCTTGCAAGCCGGGGAGGCGGCTGACCTGATCGTCCTGGGGCGGACAGCTGGAGGGTTGGCGCCTGGCACTGTTCTCGATGCCAATCTGGCGGTGACTGCGATGGCGGGAACCGGCACATGTGCCTCGGGCGTGGTGACTGACACGGGCGCAAACGCCGACGCCACAGACGGCACCAACCGCGACCGGGTCACCATCTCCGCCGATGCCATTCTGGAGATCACCAAGGCATCCACATATGATGTCGGGGCTGCTGCTGACCTGTCCGACGACAGCATCAATTACGTGATCACAGTCACAAATACGGGCGCCGCGCCAGCGAGCGATATCACCATCACGGACACACTGGCCGACAGTCTCGGTTTTGCGAGTTTTGGCAGCCATACGGGCACGTTCTCATCAGGCCCATCGGAGTTGACCGATGTGATCACCGCTGAGGCAGCAAGCCTGGCGGCGGGCGACAGTCTCGTTGTTCGGTTCACCGCCGATGTGGTGTCGACGCTTGGTGCCACGGGCGAAAGCCTCGAAATCCAAAACACCGCCAGCGTCCAGGCCGACCTGGACGGCAACGGAGTTGGACCGGCAATTGACTCCAACACAACGCGCGATGTTGCGCCGTCTGTGTACGGTGTAATCCTGTCGGATACGGGAACTGGGGCGGGCAATGGCGTCAATGATGGCGGCGACGATGATAGCGCCATCAACGACATCCAGCGCGTGGACGTGGCTGCGCCGGGCGAGACCGCCTAT
>JBCBGD010000271.1:0-3538 GCA_038527085.1 Pseudomonadota bacterium
CTGAAGTCGTCGGCTTCAAGGTGACCGGCAAGCTGCCTGAGGGCGCAACGGCCACAGATCTCGTGCTGACCGTCACGAAGATGATGCGCGACAAGGGCGTGGTGGCGAAGTTCACCGAGTTCTTCGGCCCGGGCCTCGCCAACCTCACCCTGGAAGATCAGGCCACGCTGGCAAACATGTCACCTGAGTTCGGCTCCACCTGCGCCTTCTTCCCGGTGGACGGGGAAACGACGAAATATCTCACCGCCACGGGCCGAGACGCTGACCGCGTCGCGCTGGTCGAGGCCTATGCCAAGGCTCAGGGCTACTGGCGCCCGGACATGGCTGATCCTGTATTCACGGACACGCTGGAGCTCGACCTCTCTACCGTGAAACCCTGCATCTCCGGCCCGAAACGCCCGCAAGACAAGATCCTGCTTGATGAGGCCCCCCGCCAGTTCAAGAAAGACGTTGTTACCATCAAGGGCGGCCGCGTGGAAGAAACCACGCCGAAGGACACTGCCGAGGCGCGCTTTGCGGCCGAAGGCGCAAATATGGTCAATACCACGCCGGATGATTACGGCGTGCCCATGCATGCCGTTGAAGGCAGCGAGTATGGCCTCCATGACGGCTCCGTCGTCATCGCCGCTATCACGTCTTGCACCAATACATCCAACCCGTCTGTGCTCATCGCGGCGGGCCTTCTGGCGCGCAACGCCCTCGCAAAGGGCCTCAAGCGCAAGCCCTGGGTGAAAACATCTCTCGCCCCCGGCAGCCAGGTGGTGACCGATTATCTTGAGCGCGCGGGCCTCAATGATGACCTCGACGCCCTCGGCTTCAACCTGGTCGGCTATGGCTGCACCACATGCATCGGCAATTCGGGCCCTCTGCCCCCGCCGATCTCCAAGACGATCAATGAGAATGACCTGGTGGCTTGCTCGGTGCTGTCTGGCAACCGCAACTTCGAAGGCCGCATCAGCCAGGATGTGCGCGCGAACTACCTCGCCTCGCCGCCCCTCGTGGTCGCCTACGCCATCGCTGGCTCATTGCATCGCAATGTGGCGACCGAGCCGCTCGGACAGGACCAGGACGGCAACGATGTCTATCTGAAGGACATCTGGCCCAGCAACGAAGAGATCCAGGAGGTCATGGGCCAGGCCGTGACGCCTGAGATGTTTGCCGCGCGCTACTCCAACGTCTTCAAGGGCGACGAACATTGGCAGGGCATCGATGTGTCCGGCGGGCAGACCTATGACTGGCCGATGGCGTCCACCTACGTCCAGAACCCGCCGTATTTCGAAGGCATGGGCCTGAAGCCCGAGCCGCTGACGGATGTGAAGGACGCCCGCGTGCTCGGTCTCTTCGCGGACTCGATTACCACCGACCACATCTCCCCAGCCGGCAACATAAAGGCCGACAGCCCGGCGGGCGAGTACCTCAAGGACCACCAGGTGCCCGTGCTGGAGTTCAACTCCTACGGCGCGCGGCGCGGCAACCACGAAGTGATGATGCGCGGCACCTTCGCCAACATCCGTATCAAGAACCAGATGGTGCCCGGCGTGGAGGGCGGTTACACGATCCACCACCCCTCTGGCGAGCAGATGGACATCTACGACGCCGCCATGCGCTACCGTGACGAGGGCCGCGAACTGGTCATCTTCGCGGGCGATCTCTACGGCAATGGCTCCTCGCGTGACTGGGCGGCCAAGGGCACCGTCCTGCTTGGCGTGCGCGCCGTGATCGCAGGCAGCTTCGAGCGAATCCACCGCTCCAACCTGATCGGCATGGGCGTCTTGCCGCTGGAATTTGCCGACGGCCAGAGCTGGGAGGGCCACGGCCTGAAAGGCGACGAGACCGTCTCCATCGACGGCATCGACGAGTTGAAGCCACGCCAGTCGCTGAAGGTCCATGTGACCCGAGCCAATGGTGAAAAGGTCGAGATCGATACGGTCGTACGCATCGATACCGAGAACGAGATGGACTACTACCGCAATGGCGGCATCCTCCATTACGTCTTGCGCAACCTGGCCAACGAGGCCGCATAAAACCGTGTCTCTGGCCCTTCGGAGCGCACTTCGAAGGGCCAGCGCTCACACCCTCACAGCCGTGTGACTTTCAAGTCATCCGGCACTCATCTACATCCACGTCATGTTGAAACCCCTCGCCAGCCTTGCCGCGCTTGCCTGTGCCGCGCTCCCTGCGGCCGCACAGCCCATTCTGGTGGAACTGTTTGCTTCGCAAAACTGCGCTGCCTGCCCGCGCGCCCACGATACGCTGGAAGAGGTGCGAGAGCAGCGTGATGACGTCCTGATTCTGACATGGTCGGTGGATTATTGGGATTATTTGGGCGAACCCGACCCCATGGCGATGGAGATGTCTACAGAGCGCCAGGCGGCCTATGCGGACATGTTCCACCTGCGCGGCCCCTACACGCCACAGACAGTCTACAACGCCGCCGAGCAATGCCCGGGCAACAAGCCGCGCCAAGTCGCCCGCCGCCTGGACGCTGCCGAGGCCGCGCGCCGCGACGAAGCAGAGTCCGGCGCACCTGTTTCACTCGTATCGATTCAGCAGACCGAACGCGGTTACTCAGTGTCCGTGCCTGCAGGGCTGGCCAGTGACATTCATCTCGTCCAATTCCGCGCCGATGGTGATCATGAAACCGACATGGTGCATCCCGTCACGGGCTTTGCGAAACTCACCCACCTACCCTATGGCGGGGTGATGAGGGCGGCGCCGAAATGTGACAGCGGCTGCGCAATTGTCGTTCAGGCGCCGGGCCACGGCGCCGTTTACAGCGCCCATCGGGTGCAGTGAGTCACGTCACAAAACCTTAGCGCAATAACCGCTGCTTTCGCAGCGAGCTTAGCCTATTCTGCTCCAATCAAACGGGCTTCGAGCGGGCTGACTACCATGAACACGTCACGGCGCACTTTTCTTCGTTCGGCAACCGCCATGGCCGCTGCTGCGCCGGCCTTCTCAGCCTTGCCAGGATGCTCGACGACCCTCGGCGAGGATGGCCAGAGCGCGCTGCCCGCCGATCCCGACGGCTGGCTGAACCTGCCCGAAGGTTTCAGCTACACCCGCTTTTCCACGACAGGCGAGACCATGTCGGATGGGCTGGTGGTGCCCACGCGCCATGACGGCATGGGGTGCTTTCCGGTGGAAGGTGATGGGGACCGATGCGTTCTGGTGCGAAACCACGAAGTGCGCGCGCGCTCGCCCGAAGAAGGCGCGTTCGGCGCAGACTATGCAGGCCTCGAGAGCGTCGATCGTAAGGCGATCTACGATTTCAGTGCCGACGATGCGCCGCTAGCAGGCGGCACGACCACGCTGGTCTACAACACGAAGACCAGGCAGCTAGAACGCAGCCACCTGTCGCTCGCAGGGACCGACAAGAATTGCTCGGGCGGCATCACGCCCTGGGGCAGCTGGCTGACCTGCGAGGAAACGCTCCAAACGCCTGGCCGTCACGCCCAGCGAGACCATGGCTATGTGTTCGAGGTTCCTGCCGCCGGGCAAGGCCTCACCCCGGCTGTTCCGCTCAAGGCAATGGGCC
>JBCBGD010000272.1:0-3509 GCA_038527085.1 Pseudomonadota bacterium
ATCGTCGGCGCCGGGCTTGCGGGCCTGTTCCTTGCGCTGCGGCTGGCACCCCGGCCCTGCACGGTGCTCACGCCAGCGCCGCTCGGCAAATCGGCGTCCTCGGCCTGGGCGCAAGGCGGGCTTGCCGCCGCCCTCGCGCCGGATGACAGCCCTGAGGCGCACGCCAATGATACGGTGGCCGCTGGCGCAGGCCTGGTCGATCCCATCATTGCACGGCTCATCGCAGAGGATGGCCCGGCCCGCGTGCGCGACCTGATCGAATTGGGCGTGCCCTTCGATCGCACATCTGAAGGCGCGCTCGCACTGTCCCTCGAAGCGGCCCACTCCCACCCCCGCGTGGCACGGGTCGCCGGCGACCTGGCAGGCCGCGCGATCATGGATGCGCTGGTGGCGGCGGTCGAGGCCAGCGACCACATCACCGTCGTCTCAGGCGTAAAGGCCTGCGCGCTGCTCGTAGATGATGCACAGCGCGTCGCAGGCGTTGTGACGACCACGCGAGAGGGCGCGCTTGATACACTGCCAGCGCGCGAAACCGTGCTCTGCACGGGCGGCACAGGCGGGCTGTTTGCCGTGACAACCAACCCCGCCAGCGCACGCGGCGATGCCCTCGCCATGGCGTCGAATGTCGGCGCCGTGCTGTCCGATCTGGAGTTCGTCCAGTTCCACCCCACGGCGATGGATGTGGGCCTCGACCCGGCGCCGCTCGCCACCGAAGCCCTGCGCGGCGACGGCGCCGTGCTTGTCAATTCCGACGGTGCGCCGTTCATGGCGCGCTACCATGCCGACGCAGACCTTGCCCCACGCGATGAGGTTGCCCGCGCGATCCATTCCGAACGGCTTGCCGGTCGCGGCGCCCATCTCGATGCCCGCGAAGCGGTCGGCGCGCATTTCCCCGAGCTCTTCCCAACAGTCTTCGCGGCCTGCCAAGCGGCCGGGTTTGATCCGCGCGAGACCCCGATCCCGGTCGCGCCGGCGGCCCACTATCATATGGGCGGGATCGTGTCGGACCTCTGGGGCCGCTCCAGCGTGAACGGGCTTTCGGTGTGCGGAGAGTGCGCCTCGACCGGGGCCCATGGCGCCAACCGCCTCGCCTCCAACTCCCTACTCGAAGCGGTGGTGTTTGCCCACCGCATAGCCGAGCACCTGCGCGAGAACGACATCAAGGATCCGGGCGCGAGTGAAGGCGTAGTCCCTGCCGTCCTGCCCCCAGAAGCCTTGCAGAGCCTGCGCACCGCCATGGCCGACCAGTGCGGCGTGGTCCGCAATGCCGAAGGGCTTAGAGCTCTGGACAACACCTTACGCGAACTGGCCACGCGCCATGGCTGGAGCAATGAACTGCGCGCCGCCCTCGGCATCGCCGCCTCCGCGAGCGCGCGCCTTGAGAGCCGGGGCGGGCATCACCGCAGCGATTTTCCTGAAACCGCGGCAGAGGCCGAGCGCAGCTTTATCACTCTTCCCCCTCCTCCGATCGAGGCCACAGTCCCATGAGCGCCCCACTCCCCCCGCCCCTGCCCGACATCATCCTCGATCCGATTGTCCGCCTGACCCTGGCCGAAGACCTTGGCCGAGCCGGCGACCTGACTACAGATGCGACGATCCCTGCAGGCACCAGGATGAGCACCGCGATCCGTGCGCGCCAGGACGGCGTGGTCGCGGGCCTTGATGCGGCCGCCTATGCCCTGAAGCTCGTCGATGCTGACGTGGATCTCTCCATCAAAAAGCCAGATGGGTCCAAGATCGCGCCGGGCGATACAGTCGCCACGCTGGACGGGCCAGCCCGCTCCATCCTGATCGCCGAGCGCCCCATGCTGAACTTCATCGGCCGGCTGTCGGGCGTTGCGACGCTGACGCGGGCCTTCGCGGATGCCATCGCCCACACAGAGACGAAAATCGTCTGCACTCGGAAGACGACGCCGGGACATCGCGCGCTGGAGAAGCGGGCGGTGCGCTGTGGCGGGGGCACGTCCCATCGCTATGGCCTCGACGATGCGATCCTGATCAAGGACAACCACATCGCCGCCTGCGGGTCGATCACCGCCGCGCTGGAGCGTGCCCACGCCTATGCCGGCCATTTGCGCATGGTCGAGATCGAGGTCGACACGCTCGAGCAACTGGAAGAGGCGCTCGCCGGGCGCCCCCATGCCGTCCTGCTCGACAATATAGGCCCTGACACCTTGCGCGAGGCCGTGACCATGGTCGATGGCCAGTGCACCACGGAAGCCTCAGGCGGCGTGACGCTCAAGACGGTGGCCGCGATTGCCGAGACAGGCGTGGATTTCATCTCGTCGGGCGCGCTCACCCATTCGGCACCAAATATTGACGTGGGCCTCGATGTGGTTTGACCTATACAAGATAAAAAAGAATATCTTGGGAGGATCAGCTGATGGGCCGTTCAGGCGGGCGCAAAAGCATTTTCATTACAGGAGCGGCCAGCGGCATCGGCGCTGAAACCGCGCGCTACTTTGCCCAGCGCGGCTGGTTCGTCGGTCTCTATGACGTCGACGAGGCCGGCCTGGCGGATATGGCGCGGGAAATCGGTCAGGACTCCTGTCACTCGGCCAAGCTCGATGTGCGCAATCGCGCCGACTGGAGCGCCGCTGTGGACAGCTTCACCGACGCCACCGGCGGGGCGATGCATGTCCTCTTCAACAATGCCGGCGTGGCGCGCCATGGCTGGTTCGAGGACATTTCCAGCGACGACAATGACTGGATCGTCGATGTGAACCTGAAGGGCGTCATCAACGGCATCGAGGCGTGCATGGAGCCGCTTAAGGCGACCCCAGGATCGCGGATCATCAATACGGCTTCGACGGCGGGCATTGTCGGCGCGCCGCAGCTGGCCGTGTACTCGGCAACCAAGTTCGCCGTGCGGGGGCTGACCGAGGCGCTGGACGTGGAGTTCAAGGATCTCGGCATTCGCGTGGTCTCCATGATGCCCTGGTTCGTCGACACGCCGATCCTGAACGTCGGGGCAGCGGAAGGGGCCAATGTGAAAATGGCTGACCAGATCCGCGAGACCGGCGCGAATGTTTACCCCGTGTCCCTGGCGGCCGAAGTGGCCTGGGAGGCTGCCCATGGCGACGAGGTGCACTACCTCGTCGGCAAGGACGCCAAGCGCGCGAGCTTCGTGGCACGGTTCTTCCCCAAACGCCTGCGCAAACGCCTGATGGCGGAGCTGCCCGCACGGGCGTGACACCCAAGCGCGAGCACGGGCGTCCGCAGACGCTTGTTTGTTTGTTCTCCGCTTCGGCTTCGCCTCGCGATAGAACGCGCTCAGGGCTTTTTTGTTTGATCCCGTATCGCTGCGCTCACATGGATCGCGCTCAGGGCTGCGGGGCGTTTGGTCCGGCACGGGCGTCCGCAGTCCCGGGTGGGTGCGGTGTGTACGCCTCGGCTCTAATGACAGCCTCATGGTGAGCGGAGACGAACCATGCAGGCGGGAAATGGAGCCCACGCCTCGGCGTTGATCGCCGCCCTCGTGGTTCGTCTCCGCTCACCATGAGGACTGG
>JBCBGD010000273.1:0-3505 GCA_038527085.1 Pseudomonadota bacterium
CAAATCGCTTTTTGCGATCACTGTGCCCCGCACGCGTGCAGGCCTAGCCCGCTCGGGCAGATTCAGTTACGCAACCGGGCAAAAGAGACATCAAACAGGGGCCAGGACATGGACAATGCGATCTTCATCGGTGGCGGCGGGCCAGAGCAGACGACCGCGCAATCCCTGCTGCTGAACCGCGCCAACCGCCATGGCCTCGTGGCTGGCGCGACAGGCACCGGGAAGACAGTGACGCTGCAGATCCTGGCCGAGGGCTTTTCCAACGCCGGCGTCCCTGTGTTCTGCGCCGATGTGAAAGGCGACCTCTCCGGCATCAGCCAGGCCGGCAGCCCCGAGCACAAGCTGCACGAAAAGCTCATTTCGCGCGCAGAGAAGATCAAGTTTGAGGATTATGGCTATGCTGATACGCCGACCATCTTCTGGGATGTGTTCGGCGAGCAGGGCCATCCCGTGCGCGCGACGATTGCGGAGATGGGCCCGCTCCTGCTGGCCCGCCTCATGGACCTCACCGAAACCCAGGAAGGCGTGCTGACCATCGCGTTCGAGTACGCCGATGACCAGAACATGTTGCTTCTGGATCTCAAGGACATCCGCAAGCTGCTCGCCCATATGGGCGACAAGGCGGTGCGCGACGAGATCTCCCGCGAATACGGCAATGTGGCCCCCCAAAGCCTCGGCGCGATCCAGCGCCGTCTCCTGGTGCTAGAACGCGAGGGCGCTGAGCTCTTCTTCGGCGAGCCGGCGCTGGAACTGCCTGACCTGATGCGCACCACGCGCGATGGGCGCGGCTATGTCTCGGTGCTGGATTCCACCAAGCTCATCAACAGCCCGCGGCTCTATTCCACCTTCCTGCTCTGGCTGCTCTCGAAACTCTTCGAAGAGCTTCCTGAGGTGGGCGACCCCGACAAGCCGAAGCTCGTCTTCTTCTTTGACGAGGCCCACCTCTTGTTCGACAGCGCGCCGCCCGCGTTGATCCAGAAGATCGAGCAGGTCGTGCGCCTCATCCGCTCCAAAGGCGTGGGCGTGTTTTTCGTGACGCAGAACCCTCGCGACCTGCCAGACAGCGTGCTGGCCCAGCTCGGCAACCGCATCCAGCATGCCCTGCGCGCCTACACCCCCAGCGAGCGCAAGGGCGTGAAGGCCGCCTCTGAGAGCTTCCGGCCCAATCCGGCTTTCGACACAGGCGAGGCGATCACACAGCTTGGCGTGGGCGAGGCGCTGGTCTCCACGCTTGGGCCCAAGGGCGCGCCCAGCATGGTGGAGCGCACGCTGGTGCGCCCGCCCTCATCGCGCCTCGGGCCTGCCATTGGCGGCGAGCGTGCTGAAGTGATGGAGGTCTCGCCGGTCTCGATGAAGTATGATGAGGCCATCGACCGCGAAAGCGCCTACGAAATCCTGTCCGAGCGCGAGCTTGAGGCCGCAGAAGCGGCGGAGAAACTCGCCAAGGAAGAGGAAGAGGCCAAGCGAAAGGTCGAGCGCTCGAAAAGCCGCCGCCGCTCCACCCGCCAAACGCCGATCGAAGCGGCCACAAAGCAAGCCAGCCGCACCTTCGCCCGCGAATTCACGAAGTACGTCCTGCGCGGCATCCTGGGCGGCCGGCGGCGTTAGGGTTGCATACGCAACCGACTGGCAGGAATTCGCCGATTGTGTTGAAAAAGGCCTCTGAAAAGAACGAATCAGCGCTTTCAGCGATTCAAGCCTGAAAACGCAGTCTGAAACCATTGAGATAAAATCCACACAAAGTCCGCCTACTGACGAATTTTTGCGTTTTCGGGACTTTTTCAACACAATCCGCCGGAAACGGTCCTTGCGGTCATGGCGGCGCCTTGCGCGCTGGCAATACCGGTGTCCTTGTCCCTTGACGAGGTGCAGGGTTGAGACCGGCAACGCGCTTGCCGCCGCAAATCCGTCAGGCGGGCGCGAAGCACAAACGTGGTCCTTGCAAACCGTGTGTGCTAAGTCCCCGCGATGGCTGCATTGTACGATAAAATCGGCGGCGGCTACGCCAAGCACCGCAAGCCCGACCCGCGCATTGCCGAGCAGATCCATGCTGCGCTCGGCAACGCCCGAACTGTCCTGAATGTCGGCGCGGGGGCTGGCTCCTACGAACCGGCGGACCGCGACGTCATCGCCCTGGAGCCGTCAGCCGAAATGATCCGCCAGCGACCGCCCGGCGCCGCCAGGGCCGTTCAGGGCGTCGCAGAACACATCCCCTTCGAGGATGACGCATTTGAAGCGACCATGGCGGTGCTCACCGTGCATCACTGGGCGGACGCTGAAGCGGGGCTGAAGGAAATGCGCCGCGTTGCGAAAGACCGTTTGGTTATCCTGACGTTCGACGCGGCTGGCCCGTATTTCTGGCTCGCGGACTACTTGCCCGAAATCGTGGACATGGATCAGCCGATCATGCCGCCCTTGGAAGACTTCGCCCGTCTTCTGGGCAACGTTCGCGTGGACCCGGTCCCGGTTCCCCATGACTGTACGGACGGCTTTCTGGGGGCGTACTGGCGACGGCCCAGCGCCTATCTCGACCCAGAGGTTCGCGGCGCCATTTCGACCTTTGCCAAACTGGACACGCCAGCGCCAGCGCTGAAGCGGCTGGAAGACGATCTTCAGTCCGGCGCCTGGGCCGATCGCTACCGTCATCTCCTCGAACGCGACCGTCTGGACATCGGGTATCGGCTCGTCATTGCCGACTGAGCCTCAGGCCGTGTTGCAAGGCGGCCTCCGTCCGCCGCCCCCGGGTCGACAGGTCCCGCCATCCGCATCAACCCAGGCCAATGGCACACGGGGCGATTCCAGATCGCTCCGTGAAACACATGCATCGGCAAATTGTGGCCCTCAACGGCCGTCTAAGGCGATCAGTTCAGGCGCTGCGTTTGGCTGGATTGGGCCAACTCCAGCCCGGGGGGAACGCCGCATTCTAGTGTCTCAAAATGCGCCCATTCGAGCCGGTCAGAGCTTTAGAATTGATCGGCTCAAACCGCCGCGAGTGGACGTTTTAACGATCCAGTTGAATGGCTGCGGCGACCGAAAACGGTCGTTTGGTCTGCATTGGGTCCGGAGGAGACGTTGCGATTGCGTCTCGCTGTGTTGTGTGCGTGTGTACGTTGGTGTGCTCAAAGACCTTCACATCGTTTCTCATGTTTACCTTCGCCATTGTGCTGAGCGGTTGCGGCAGCTTGTCCGGTGAATCTTGCGAGCAAATGCACTTCGCGAGCATCAACGTTGGAGATGTGACCAGTGTGCGACTCCATAGGACGAACGGTGATGAGAGCGCAGAAAACAAGCTTTCCGAACTGTCCGGAAGCGAGGAAATTCAGTCTGCTTTCAATTTTTTGACGACCAGACGAAGTAGATGGAGAGCCAGTCCGTTTGGTGTGCCCGTGGGACGCTACAGAAACGTCTATTGGAACAATGAGGAACGACTAGAGCGTCTTCATCTTTGACGGAATCGCTTGGGATTCCTTTCCGATCCGAATTCTGATTGACCATGGTCGCTGGG
>JBCBGD010000274.1:0-3504 GCA_038527085.1 Pseudomonadota bacterium
CGCACCGTCGGCGCCGGCGTGGTGTCAAAAATCGAGAAATGATCTGAGGTCTGGCGCAGCCAGACGTTCTGATCCAGGGGATGAAAACGAACAGATCATTGCCCCGGAAGGGGGCGGCCACACAGCCGAACAATAACAAAGCCCCGACCAATCGGTCGGGGCATTTCTGTCGCTGAATCATCGCTTGAGACACGCGCGCCCATCGTGTCTATTCCATTTAAAGTATACCGATGGAGAGTGCTGCATGCCTGAGTTGAACATGGGTCGAAAGCTATACGCTGCAGCTTGGATGAGCGCCGCAAGCCTTGTGCTCACCGCATGTAGCGGCGGAGGCGGTGGAAGCTCCAGCCCGCCCCCTCCGCCGCCACCAACCCCTCCGGCCGGCCCTACAGCCAGCGTTATGGCTGACAGGTCCGTTGTCGATGAGCGCCAATTTGTAGAAATTGATGCCGGGAACAGCAGCGATCCGTCCGGTGCCAACCTCAGCTATGAAATTGAGCAAATCGCCGGTCCGCAACTCAGACTGGCGGGGGGCAATGGCCCCCAATGGGTGTTCAACACCGAAGATGTCGATACCGACACTACAGTTCGCTTCAGAGTAACCGTCAGCTTCAACGGATTGAGCGACAGCGCCGAAACCTCGGTGACAATTGCGAACTTTGACCGCACACCGCTATCCCAGCAATGGTCCGAAGAGTACGGCGCATTGTCGCTTGAAGGTCTTGAGGTGGTGCAATTCGACGATTCTGTGTTCCGTGATGCGGATAGGTTGGCGTTTCTGGACGCCGATGGCGATCTAGCGGTGGCAACCTATCAGACCGATCCCAATGCGGCGGTCGAGGTGCTGGACACCCAGATTCTCCGGGATCGGCGAAGCACATATCGTGTCATTTTCGATGATTTGAACCTGGACACGCAAGTCGATGTTGCTGTTCTCGACCGTGGGAACGATGCGGTTTCAGTGTTTCGCCAGACGCTGGACAACAATGATGGCTTCGTCTTCGAGGAGACCGGTTCAGGCAATTTCTCGGATGCGTGCGCGCTCGTCTCGACATTTGTCGGGGATGATCGACCCGCCATGTTTCGCAACGAGTTTCCTGGACTAGCCATCGGCAGCGAGGGCAATGGACTGGGCATTTTCCTGAATCAGGGCAATCCGCGACCAAGTGAGCCCACGGCGCAGACACTGGACGAGGCTGGGCGTTTCAGCGCTCTCCTCCCCGTCACGACGGGTGACAGAGGCTGCAATCTCGTTGTTGCCGCGCTCGGAACGACTGGCACACAATCCGTCTGGGCCTACGATGAGATCCGTTCAGAGCTTCAGGAGTTTGTGGTGCCGGTGGGCACGGTGCCAACCAGAGGGCGCACGGTCGCGCTAGGTCTTGGGGGGCAGAATATCCAGTTGATCGACATGGACTCAGGCATCGGACAAGATGGCCAGGGCTTCATCGTCATGCTGTTCGGTCGAGGTCATTATGACAGTAATTTGTTGGTCGTCCTTCAGGAGGAAGCCGGTGAGGTAACGCAAAGCCGAATTGACTTGCCGAATGGGTTTGGCAGCGATCTCCTAGTCGACAACGTCGATTTCTTTATACCGGGCAACAACACGACGAGCGATGTCGACAGTGATATCCTGATCGCAAGCCCAGACACGCCTTATGTTTACGTGCTGGAGAACTTGTCTTCCAACACAGGCACGGTGACCTTTTCAGAAGTACAATACCTCGAGGTTGGCTTTGGCGTAACGCGCGTCGGACTGGTGCGGGGTGACGATGCCTTCGGACCTGAACTGGCGCTGGCCGATGAAAGCCCGAGGGTGAGACTCTTTAGAAATGCAGACTAAGCTGAAGCGGTCGAGCCACTCGCCGTTGCCCAGAGAATGCCAGGCGACTGATAGGGCGTTGCTGAAGGCGCCCCACCTCTCACATTTCCTTCATAGAGGGAGTTGACGCGGGGTTCTCCACACCGTAAGACCGCGCCTTCGAAGGGATGGCCGTGCGCGTGCCTCGCGCAGACGCATTCCCCGAAACGGAACAATTGAGTGCCATGAGTGGCCAGGGCGCGCCCCAAATTCGGGCGCACGGGTCACTTCTGGCGTTTTCACATGGGCGCGCGCGGCCCAAAACGAAGGCAGGTAGGTTCGAGATGGAACGACAAAATATTCGGATCAGGCTAAAAGCCTTCGATCACCGCCAATTGGACGCTTCGGCAAAGGAGATCGTCTCCACGGCAAAGCGGACGGGCGCGGATGTGCGCGGACCCATTCCGCTGCCGACGCGGATCGAGCGTTTCACCGTGAACCGTAGCCCCCATGTGAACAAGAAAAGTCGCGAGCAGTTCGAGGTGCGCACCCACAAGCGTATTCTCGACATCGTGGACCCAACCCCGCAGACCGTTGACGCGCTCATGAAGCTCGATCTCTCGGCTGGCGTTGGCATTGAAATCAAGCTCGAGGGAGGTCGCTAATGGCCCTTCCGGCAGAACGCTCCGGCGTGATTGCCCGCAAGCTGGGCATGACGCGCGTATTCGATGATGACGGTCGCCACATTCCGGTGACCGTGCTTGGTCTCGAAGGTTGCCAGGTTGTTGGCCTGCGCACCGATGAGGACCGCGACGTCACGGTCAATCGGGGCAAGAAGAAAGACAAGATCACCGTCACGCGCAATGATGGCTACACGGCTGTCGTGATGGGCGCAGGTGAGAAAAAGGCCAAGCGGACCGCAGGCGCCCAGCGTGCAGCCTTTGCAAAGGCCGGTGTTGCGCCAAAGCGCAAGATCGTCGAGTTCCGCACGAAGGGCGCGTTGCCCGAGGTCGGCGCCGAAGTTGTGGCTGACCACTTCGTTCCAGGCCAGAAGGTCGACGTTGCGGGCCTCACCGTCGGTAAGGGTTTCGCCGGCGCCATGAAGCGCTGGAACTTCGGCGGCCTGCGCGCCTCCCACGGTGTGTCGATCTCCCACCGCTCGCACGGTTCAACCGGCCAGTGCCAGGACCCGGGCAAGGTGTTCAAAGGCAAGAAGATGGCCGGCCATTACGGCCAGGAACGCCGCACGGTCCAGAACATCGAAGTCGTCCGCACCGATGTCGACCGCGGCCTGATCCTTGTTAAGGGCGCAATTCCTGGCGCGGAAGGCACCTGGGTTGAAGTCCGCGACGCCGTGAAGAAAGCCCGCCATGCTGATGCGCCCGCCGAGGGTTCTTTCCGCACCCCTGAAAATGCAGCCGGCGGCGACGCTCCAGCAGGCGATGTGAAGATAGAAGGCACGGCAGCGGACAATATCGTCCTTGTCGATGGCATCGGTCCGAAGGCTGAAGAACAACTCAAGGAAAAGGGGCTCGGCACCCTGAGCGCCTTCGTGAACGCCGATGCGGCCGAGCGCGATGCGATCCTCGAAGAGCTTGGCGTGGCCGAAAAGGCCGCAAGCGAAGAGTGGGTCAAGCAGGCCGAAGAGATTCTCGCCGGCGGCCAGCCGCGCGCAAAGGTTGACCAGGACCTGCTCAAGAAAC
>JBCBGD010000275.1:0-3485 GCA_038527085.1 Pseudomonadota bacterium
TGTTCGGGTGTGCCTTCGGCCACCAACTGGCCGCCGCCATCGCCGCCTTCCGGGCCAAGGTCCAGGATCCAGTCCGCCGTCTTGATGACATCGAGATTGTGCTCGATCACGACCACGGTGTTGCCCGCGTCCACCAGCTCATGGAGCACTTCCAGCAGCTTGTTCACGTCCTCGAAGTGCAGACCCGTGGTCGGTTCATCCAGGATATAGAGCGTGCGCCCCGTTGCGCGCTTTGACAGTTCCTTGGCCAGCTTCACCCTCTGCGCCTCGCCGCCCGACAGGGTGGTCGCTTGTTGGCCCACCTTGATATAGCTGAGGCCAACTCGGTTTAGCGTCTCCATCTTCGTCGCGATGGCGGGCACGGCGGAAAAGAATTTCGCTGCATCCTCAACGGTCATATCGAGCACATCAGCGATGGACTTGCCCTTGTAGAGCACTTCCAGCGTTTCGCGATTGTAGCGTTTTCCGTCGCAAACCTCGCAGGTGACATAGACGTCTGGCAGGAAGTGCATCTCGATCTTGATGACGCCGTCGCCCTGGCAGGCCTCACAGCGCCCGCCCTTCACATTGAAGCTGAACCGGCCGGGTTTGTAGCCGCGCGCCTTGCTTTCCGGCAGACCGGCATACCAATCCCGGATCGGGCCAAACGCGCCCGTATAAGTGGCCGGGTTAGAGCGCGGCGTGCGTCCGATCGGGCTCTGGTCGATGTCGATCACCTTGTCGAGGTGTTCCAGCCCCTCAATCGTGTCATAGGGGGCTGGGACGGCAGACGCGCCATTCAGCTTTCGCGCTAGCGACTTGTAGAGTGTTTCGATGATCAGCGTGGATTTGCCGCCCCCGGACACACCTGTGATCGCGGTAAACACGCCGAGCGGAATGCGCGCGCTGACATCCTGCAAATTGTTGCCACGTGCGCCCTTCAGTTTGATGGACTTCACCCGGGCTGCCGGGCGCCGCTTTTCGGGGATCGCGATTTCGCGCTCGCCGTTGAGGTAAGCGCCGGTCAGGCTGGCGGGATCTGCGATCACCTCAACCGCTGTGCCCTGGGCGACCACTTCGCCGCCGTGGACACCGGCGGCTGGCCCCATGTCGATGACATGGTCAGCGGTCAGGATCGCGTCCTCGTCATGCTCCACCACGATCACGGAGTTGCCGAGGTCGCGCAGGCGTTTCAGCGTTTCCAGCAGCCGCTCATTGTCGCGTTGGTGCAGGCCGATGCTCGGTTCATCGAGTACATAAAGAACGCCTGTCAGGCCCGAGCCGATCTGGCTGGCAAGGCGAATGCGCTGGCTTTCCCCGCCAGACAGCGTGCCCGACGCACGTCCAAGGCCGAGATAGTCGAGCCCGACATCATTGAGAAATTTCAGCCGGTCATTGATCTCTTTCAGGATTCGGCTGGCGATCTCCTGGGATTGTGGAGACAGGGTGTCGTTGACCGTCGCAAACCATGCGCCCGCCTCGCGGATCGAGAATACTGACACATCGGCGATGTCATGGTCTGCGATTTTCACCGCAAGGGCCTGTGGCTTCAGCCGTTTGCCGCCGCAGGCCGGGCAGGGCTGGCTTGATTGGAATTTCGCGATTTCCTCGCGCACCCAGGCGCTGTCAGTCTCGCGGTAGCGGCGCTCCAGGTTCGGGACCACGCCCTCGAAGGTCTTGGTGACCTCATACCGGCGCATGCCATCATCATAGACGAAATCCACCTCATCCTCGCCGGTGCCGTGGAGGATGATCTGCTGAATGTCTTCGCCGAGCTTGTTCCAGGGTTTCTTGAGATCGAAGCGATAATGGGCAGACAGCGCCTGCAGGGTCTGGGTCTGGTAAGGAGATGTAGATTTCGCCCAGGGCGCGATGGCGCCGTTGGTCAGCGTCAGGTCCCGGTCAGGCACCACAAGGTCAACATCGATCTTGGACTGCGTGCCAAGGCCATCGCATGTGGGGCATGCGCCAAACGGATTGTTGAAAGAAAAGAGGCGTGGCTCGATCTCCGGGATCGTGAAGCCGCTTTCGGGGCAGGCGAAGTTGGCGCTGTAGGTGATCCGCTTCGGCGCGTCCTCGCCTTCGTCGAAATCGGCATACTCGGCGACCGCGATCCCGTTGGCGAGGCCCAGCGCGGTTTCGAAGCTTTCGGCCAGGCGCTGCTCCATGCCCTCGCGCACGACAATGCGGTCCACCACGACGTCGATGTCGTGCTTGAACTTCTTGTCCAGCGTCGGCGGATCTTCCAGGTCGTGGAATGCGCCGTCCACCTTCACGCGTTGGAAGCCTTTCTTCAGAAGCTCGGCGAACTCCTTGCGGTACTCGCCCTTCCGGCCGCGTACGATCGGCGCGAGCAGATAGAGCCGCGTCTTTTCCGGCAGGGCCATGGTGCGATCGACCATCTGGCTGACAGTCTGGCTCTCAATCGGCAGGCCTGTGGCCGGCGAATAGGGAATGCCGACGCGCGCCCATAGGAGGCGCATGTAATCGTAGATTTCCGTGACCGTGCCGACCGTGGAGCGCGGGTTTCGGCTGGTCGTCTTCTGCTCGATGGAGATCGCGGGAGACAGGCCCTCAATGCTTTCCACATCTGGCTTTTGCATCAACTCGAGGAATTGGCGCGCATAGGCCGAGAGGCTCTCGACATAGCGGCGCTGGCCCTCGGCATAAATCGTGTCGAAGGCAAGCGACGACTTTCCAGAGCCCGACAGGCCGGTCATCACCACGAGCTTGCCGCGCGGAATGTCCACGTCGATGTTCTTGAGATTGTGCTCCTTCGCGCCGCGCACGCGAATGGTCGTCAGTTCTGACATGTTTCAATCACCCCAATGGAGACGCAGACTTCGCTCGTTTTGGCATAGCTAGGGATGGTAGGTCCGCGCCTGCAATTAACAACTTGCAGATTCGATGCTCGCGCACTAGAACATAATCGGAACATTTGGCCGGTACAATTCCCCATGCGGGGTTTTTGCGAGATGGTCTAGTGTCCAATACAGATTCGGAAAGCAAAGGTCGGAGCGGAGTTATGGCGGGTTCAGTCAACAAGGTCATCCTGGTGGGAAATCTGGGGCGCGACCCCGAGGTGCGCCAGTTCCAGAATGGTGGTCAGGTCTGCAATTTGTCGATCGCGACCTCTGAGACCTGGAAAGACCGCAACACGGGCGAGCGCAAGGAGAAGACCGAATGGCACCGCGTGGCCATCTTCAATGAGGGTCTTGTACGGATCGCGCAGCAATACCTTCGCAAGGGCTCGAAAGTGTATCTTGAGGGCCAGCTCGAGACCCGCAAATGGCAGGACCAGTCCGGCCAGGAGCGCTACACGACCGAAGTTGTGCTTCGCAACTATGGCGGCACGTTGACCATGCTCGATGGTCGTGATGGCGGCGGCATGGGCGCCGGGGGCGGCTCCATGGGGTATGATCAGGGCGGCGGTGGCCCACGCCAGATGGAAGGCCCGGCAGAAGACTTCTCCCGCCAGGATCTGGATGACGAAATCCCGTTCTAGA
>JBCBGD010000276.1:0-3482 GCA_038527085.1 Pseudomonadota bacterium
GGGCGCAGTTCGGAGCATCGACTTGCGACCCTGTTGGATCATAGGTGGTGTCTGAACGCTTGCCACCTGCGCAGCGGGAGTCGGCCCACCTGTTGGCGCGCTGGCGCGCTATTCTGCGCTCCGCCGCAGAGCCAAAAGGGCTTGTTCCTGAACGCCTGCGCTTGAGCAGCACAGGAGCTGTCCGCCTTTAGCTGTCGCCGGTTCGCCGCGCCAGTCCGTGGCCAGTCCCCCTGCCCCGCGCACCACAGCGATCAGCGCCGCGACATCCCAGGGCGCGAGACCACTTTCGGCCACAAGATCGATGGAGCCCGCGGCCAGACGCGCATAGCCGTAGGCATCGAGCCCGTAGCGGCTGATCCGCGCCGTCGCCCGCAGGTGGGTCCAGGCGCCCTCCTCGGCTGGGGTAAAGATGAAAGGATCGGTGGTGGAGATGCGCGCCTCGCGCAGGTCGTCGCAGCTTGAAACGCGAATGTCGGTGCGCGCCCCACCCTTGATCAGGCACGCCCCCTCTGGCCAGCCGAGATACACCTCGCCCATGGCGGGCGCGGCGATCGCGCCATAGAGGGGCACATCGTTTGGCCCGGCCACGCCAATCAGAGTGGTCCAGCTGGAAAGGCCCGTCACATAGGCACGGGTGCCATCGATCGGGTCGAGATACCAAGTCCAGCCGCTGGTGCCCTCTCGCGTGCCGTGCTCCTCGCCGACGATGGTGTCATCGGGCCGTTCGACCTCGAGGATGGCACGGATGGCGGTCTCGGCATCCCTGTCTGCCACAGTGACAGGATCGTATCCGGCACCGGACTTGTTCAAAGTTTCCGGGTCGTCGCGGAAATGGGCGAGCGTGACCTTGTCGGCGCATGCAACAAGGCGCTGGATCAGCTCCAGCGCCTGTGCGTGTTCAGTGGGAAAACCGTGAGCCATGGGCCACGCGTTTGCGCAGCCCTGCGCGGTTCGTCAAGCAGCGCCGCCCTGTTCGTCGGCTTCGCTTTGCAGCGCCTTGGCCAGCTCAAGCAGGCGGCGGCGCGGGCGCTCAGAGAGGCGATAATAGGCGCGCACGAGCTCCAGGGTCTCTTTCTGGCTGAGAATGTCGCCTTCCAGGCGCTCGGCATCATTGGCCGGATTGGCCGGGGCATCGGCCGGCTTGATACCGTCAAAGAAATACTGAACGGACACATTCAGCGCCCGCGAGAGGTCATACAGGCGCGAAGAGGTCACGCGGTTTGCGCCGCATTCATACTTCTGAATCTGCTGGAACCGGACACCCACCTGGCTGGCGAGATCCTGCTGGGTCATGCCCAGGAGGCGGCGGCGGCGGCGCAGGCGCTTGCCCACGTGAAGGTCTACATCGTCGGCCATGGTTTCACTCCTCAACAGTCCACGAGCGCCGATGTGCGTCTCGTTCTAGGATGGCTGAGGGGGGAGAGAGCAAGGCCCGTGCCGAATGGGCCAAACCTTCCCAAGCTGTTAAAGAAAATGCGGCGAAATCAGGGATATATTGCGACTGCGAAAAAACGGGGTTGATCTTTTTGCAGCGCACAATACTCTCACTCTTGCACTTCGGTGCAAACGCCTCTTGGCGTTTCCTCCCTATACCTTATCGCCGTGTCGGCTTTCCGGCACGGCTTTTTTTTGTCGCAATTTCAGGCCGCTCGGCGGGTCTGGCGCGCGACGTGCGCTGCGATCTCTGCGATCAGCTGTCCCATATGGCTCGCAAGTCTCGAAAAGCGCTCGCTGCGCGCCACACGCACCTCGTCCATGTAAAGGTCACGGCGGATCTCGATCTGAAGCGCGTGGATCCCCCGGCGCGGCCGGCCATATCTCAATGTCGTGTAGCCGCCAGCATAGGGCGCATTGCGTGCCACGGAATAGCCGAGCCTGCGAAAGCGCGTCTCCACAAGGCTCGTCAGCTTCGGCGAACACGATGAGCCGAACCGGTCGCCCAGAACGATTTCCGCCAATGGCCTGCGACCGGGCTGGCGCGAGGGCATGGAATGGCAGTCGATCAGGAAGGCCTGGCCATGCTGGCTGCGCAGGCGCTTGAGTTCGTCCGACAGGTGCCCGTGATAGGCGTCGTGCACGTCGCGCAGGCGGGCCTCGCCTTCGCGCGGGTCCAGCCTGCCGCGATAGATCGTCTGGCCCCGTGCGCCGACCCTGGGAATGCAGCCCAGTCCGGCCTCCACGCGCGGGCCAGGCAGGCCGCACCGGCGCGGCGGCGCGCCGTCAAACATGCGCCTGTCAAGCTCGAGAGGGTCGCGGTTGAGGTCGACAAAACCGCGCGCATACCGCGCCGTCAGAACACCAGATCCCACCTCACGCCCCGGCGCGATCAACTCGTCCACAAACGCATCTTCCGTGCGCTGAAGATCGATTAGCGGTACACAGAGCGCCTCGCGCATGGCATCGGGATAATGCTGGCCGGAATGGGGCGAGGCGAACACCAGGGGCAGCTCACCTGAGCGGGGCGGGCAATAGTCAAACGGGGCACCATAGCGGATTTGCGCCCGGCCAAGGGTGTGATCGGGCTCGGGCGGGGAAAATGGTGCTGCAAGCGACATGGTCACAATGGTTTGCGAAACCGGTCAAAGGTCAAGGAAAACTCTCTGCGCGTTCATGGTCAATTTACTCAAATCGAACTACCTGCGATACGTTCCATGGCGCATTTGAGGTTCGTGATGACAAAAATCCTCCTGGCGGAAGACGATGATTCGATGCGGACCTTCCTGGCCGCAGCCCTTCGCCGGGCCGGACATGACGTCCAGGACTATGCCGATGGCGAAGGCGCGCTCGAGGCGTTGGAGCGGGAAGTGTTTGACCTCTTGCTCACCGACATCGTGATGCCAGGCCTGGACGGGATCGAGCTGGCCCGCCGCGGCGCCGAGCTGGACCCTGCCATGAAGATTGTCTTCATCACGGGCTTCGCCGCCGTCGCCTTGGCGTCAGGCGCGCCCACACCAGCCGGTGCCAAAGTGCTGTCGAAGCCCTTCCACCTGCGCGAGATCGTCGACGAAGTCGACCGCGTCATGGCGGCCTGAGGCACGACCACCAGCCTCTTTCACACCCGAACTTGACGCCCTGCCCGCGCTGGGCGATAGACGCGGCTTCGCAGCGCGGCGACGCACTGCACGTGGGCGGTTAGCTCAGCGGTAGAGCACTACGTTGACATCGTAGGGGTCACTGGTTCGATCCCAGTACCGCCCACCATTGTTTTCAAGGACTTAGCGCCCTTTGGCCGGATTTTCCAGCTTCAGACTGGCAACGCTCTGGCAACGTTAGCGGGCGCTCACAAGTCGAAATTGTCCGTCGTCAGGTCTTTTGAGACAGATGGCGGCCTGACTTAAGGAGGGTCTGGCTCATCTGGGTTTGAGTTATGCAGCCGATTGGGCGTGCTGCAAGCGCCTTTGTTTCATGGTCCTCCTTTTGGTCTTTTCCCGCTCGAGCAGGATGGTTTGGCCGCGTCCGTTGTAGACGTCGGCCGGGGTGAG
>JBCBGD010000277.1:0-3483 GCA_038527085.1 Pseudomonadota bacterium
CAGGTCTTCCGGCGGCTCGTCCCGGTTCGCCTTGTAGTCAGGGTACATGTCATTGCGGAAGGAGTAGGACGAGTGATCGAAGATGCAGGCGAAATGGGTCGGTCGTTCATCGCCGCGGAGGTCCTCCAGCAGCTTCCAGAGCATATTACAGAAGCCCGACACCGCGCCGACAGGCAGGCCGTCCGAGGCGCGCGAAAGGGGCGGCAAAGCGTGGAACGCGCGAAAGATATAGGCCGAGGCATCGATCAGGTAGAGGTGGCTGTCATCATTGATCGGCGCGCTTGGCATGGGGCGGGTATCCTTCGTTTGCGCAATGACTTAGCGCCGCGCGCCGATAGCGTCACCCTTTTCGCGAACTGCTATTCCAATTAGGCATAGGCAAATCGGCCAGGAGGCATCCACATGGGCAGGATCTTACGCGTTGCAGGCGTCGTCATCGCGGTGATTGCGGCTTACCTGCTGTTTTGGCCCGTTCCGATCAAACCGGCCGCCTGGGAGGCGCCGTCCAATCCCGGATATGCGGGCGACTTCGCTGCGAATGAGCGACTGGTAGCGCTGGAATTGATCGATCTTCCAGAGGGCGAGTATGGCCCTGAAGATGTGGCGCTTGGCCCGGATGGACGCGTCTACATGGCGCTGCATTCCGGTAAGATCACAGCGCTCGACCTAGAAACCCTCACTTTCGAGACTGTGGCAGACACGGGCGGCCGGCCACTCGGCATTGAATTTGACAGTTCCGGCCTGCTGTGGATCGCTGATGCCTACAGGGGCCTGCTCACCATGTCGCTGGCGGGCGACGTCATCACCGTTTCGAACCAAACAAGTGACGGATCGCCGATCCTGTATGCCGATGATGTGGACATCGCTGCAGACGGGAAGGTTTACTTCTCCGACGCCTCTACCCGGTTTTCTGCCGCCGAGATCGGAGACACGCTCGCAGCCTCGATCCTCGACCTGATGGAGCATTCTTCGAATGGCCGTGTTCTCGTCTACAATCCTGCCGACCGCACAACGAGTGTGCTTGTCGATGGGCTGACTTTCGCGAATGGGGTCGCCCTGTCCGCCGATGAGCAGACGTTGATGATAGCGGAAACCGGCACCTACACGATACATGCGTTCGATTTGCGGACTGGCACCATGGCTCCGTTGCTGGGCCCGCTGCCGGGCTTTCCAGACAACATCAACGACAATGCCGACGGCACATTCTGGGCCGGGCTCGTCAGCCCGCGCAACGATGCCATCGACGACCTGTCCGGCCGGCCCTTCATGCGCAAGGTGGTGATGCGCCTGCCTGATGCCTTCCGCCCGGCGCCGACACGGTACGGCTTCATCCTGCGTCTCGATGCCGATGGGAATGTCATCGAGACTTTGCAGGATCCTTCGGGCACCTATGCCAGCACCACGGGCGCGATCACGTTGCCTGACGGGCGGATCGTGGTCAGCAGCCTGTCAGAGCCGAGGGTCGGCATTCTGACGCCGCGATGACGGCCGCCCTCTTTTCGCCCCGGCCAGAGACCATTAGGCAGAGCCATGGCCTTTGATTTCGCCTCCCTGCCGCCAGTGAGCGGAAAGCTGATCGAGAACGCGCCGCTGGCGCCCTACACCTGGTTTCGGGTGGGTGGTCCGGCCGATGCGCTGTTCCTGCCGGAAAACCTGCTCGACTTGATGGCGTTTTTGGAAGCGCTCCCGGAAGAAGTGCCCGTCACGGTACTGGGTGTGGGCTCGAACCTCATCGTCCGCGACGGCGGCATCGAGGGCGTGGTGATCCGCCTGATGGGCGCGCGTTGGGCGTCTATGACGCGCTCAGGCGACACGCTTCATGCGGGCGCTGGCGCGCTGGATCTGGCTGTTGCCAAGGCGGCCGCGCGCGAAGGTCTCACAGGCCTGTCGTTCCTCTCAGGCATTCCTGGCACCCTCGGCGGGGCCACGCGCACCAACGCCGGGTGCTATGGCAAGGAATTGAAAGACGTTGTGAGCGACATTCACGGCGTCGACCGCCAAGGAAAGGTTGTGACCCTATCAGCTAGCCAGGCAGGCTTTTCCTACCGCCACAGCGCGCTTCCTGAGGGCTTTATCGCCACTTCCATGGTCCTGAAAGCCGAAGGCGAGGCCGACCCCAAAGTGCTGGAGGCGGAGATCGCAGAGCACCAGGAACGCCGGGCCATGACCCAGCCGATCAAGGACAAGACGTCTGGCAGCACATTCGCGAATCCTGATCCGCCAGGCACACCGAACCAGCGTTCAGCCTGGAAGCTGATCGAGGCGGCAGGCTGCCGGGGCTTGCGCGTGGGCGGGGCGCAGGTCAGCAAGAAGCACTGCAATTTCCTGATCAACACAGGCGAGGCCACTGCAGCGGATTTGGAGGCTCTTGGCGAGCTGGTCCGCGCCCGCGTGCGGGACACAAGCGGTGTGGACCTCAGATGGGAAGTGCGCCGTATCGGACGGATACAGGCCCCCGCCTAGACGTCAAGGATGTCAGCTCCGAGCGACGTCATGTGCTCCAGAAAGTCCGGATAGCTCGTCGCGATCATCGACACATCGTCCACGGTCACGGGTTTTTGCGATGCGGTGCCCATCACCAGGGCGCTCATGGCGATGCGATGATCGTGGCGTGTCTCGACCACGCCGCCACCTGGCGGGGGCCCGCCACAGCCTTCGACTGTGAAGCCGTCAGGCGAGGCCTCGCAGGTCACGCCATTGGCGCGCAGCATGTCGACAACGGCATCGATCCGGTCGGTTTCCTTTACGCGCAACTCTTCCGCGCCAGTCACACGTGTGACGCCATGCGCGAAGGCGGCCACCACGGCCAGGATCGGGAACTCGTCAATCATGGCGGGCACCAGTCGCTGGGGCACGTCCGCGCCAGTCAGCTTTTCAGGGGACGAAACCTGTATGTCGATCAGCCGCTCGCCCGCTGCCTCGCCCGCCTCTTCCGCGCCGAGTTTCACGCCGAACGCACCGAGCACGTCGAAAAACCCATCGCGGGTGGAGTTGGACATGACCTGTTCGATCAGGATGTTTCCCGCAGGCGAAATGACCGAGGCAGCGGCCAGGAAGGCCGCCGAAGAAGGATCGCCCGGTATCGACGTCTCTATGGCCTGCAGGGTCTGCCCGCCTTCAATCGAGATCACACGAGCCCCGCCGGGCTCGGTTTTCACGTCCACCTTGGCGCCGAAGCCGCGCAGCATGCGCTCGGTGTGGTCCCGGGTCGGCTTTGCTTCGCGCACGACGGTCGTGCCCTCAGCGTTCAGGCCGGCGAGCAGAACGGCCGATTTGACCTGTGCGGAGGCGACAGGCGGGGTGTAGTCGATCGCCTTCAGGGCGTTGCCAGCCTTGAAGCTGAAGGGAAGCAATCCGTCTTCAGCCGCGTCGTCTTGCAGCCCCATTTCGCGCAGGGGCGTCAGGATGCGGTTCATGGGACGTTTCCTGAGGCTTTCGTCGCCGGTGAACGTCGCGCCAGCCCCTGCGCCCGCGACAACGCCC
>JBCBGD010000278.1:0-3443 GCA_038527085.1 Pseudomonadota bacterium
GCCTCGTCATTGAGGACGGCATCCATATGGGCCACCTGAAGGGCTGCCTGATCGACTTCGTGAAGGCGTTCTTCGAGATCGACGACGTGGAAAGCCGCTTCCGGCCCCACTTCTTCCCGTTCACTGAGCCCAGCGCCGAGATGGACGTGAAATACCGCCGCGATGGCGAGACCATCAAGATCGGCGCAGGAGAAGCCTGGATGGAGATCTTGGGCTGCGGCATGGTGCATCCCAAGGTGCTCGCCAATTGCGGGATCGATCCTGAGAAGTACCAGGGCTTTGCCTTCGGCATGGGCGTCGATCGCCTCGCCATGCTGAAATACGGCATGCCGGACCTGCGCCCCTATTTCGAGGCCGATCCGGCCTGGACGCGCCACTATGGCTTCAAGCCCTGGCTCACCCCCAGCGTCAGCGGCGGGCTGAGCTAGGAGCGGTCGATGGGAAACGGAAACAGGGTCGAGATGTTCATCGCTGTTTGTGCGGTGGTCTCCAGTCTGATTGCTATCTTCATTGCATGGGATCAGGGCCGCGTGATGCGCGCCCAGCAGCACGGGGCCGTCTATCCTGTGCTGCAGATCGACGGCTACACGGCCACTTCACCAGACATGCGGTCCTTCGGCATTCGGCTGAGCAATAGTGGCGTCGGACCGGCATTGATCGAGGACGTTCGGCTGCAAGTCGCAGAAGGTGGCGCCGAGCGGGTCGAACAGTCATTTCGGGACTTGCCAGCGGGCGCTGACTTGTCATGGGCCGCGCTGACCGGGCGCGCCGTGGCGCCAGGCGATGAAATCGAACCGTTACGAATAAGCTGGTACGGCGACGCAGTGTCGCCCGAGGCCTTCAGAAAGGCCGCTCTGGATTGGGGCCAGTATGAGGTTATCGTCTGTTATTGTTCGGTGTTTTCACGGTGTTGGCAGACCCGTGGACTGGGCACGTCCCGCGCCGACCCGGTGGAGACCTGCCCGCAAGGCGACAGCGATATCTTCGAGTCATTGGGCATACTGTCCCAAACCGCTGCACCGCAAATCGATCCGGAAAGCGAATAAGCCATGAAATTCACCATCTCCTGGCTCGAGGACTACCTCGCCACAAAACTCGATTTGGACGGTGTCCTTGAGGTCATGCTCAAGGCCGGTCTTGAGGTCGAAGAGGTGCACAACCCCGCCGATGATCTAGCGGCGTTCACCGTGGCGAAAGTCACGGCCGCAGAGCAACATCCCGATGCCGACAAGCTGCGTGTGTGTACGGTCGACACCGTGGATGGCGAAAAGCAGATCGTCTGCGGCGCGCCCAATGCACGCGCCGGGATGACAGCGATCTACGCGCCCTTGGGGACATACATTCCCGGCCTGGACTTCGCGCTCGACAAGAGGCCCCGGAAGATCCGCGGCGTGGAGAGCCATGGCATGCTGTGCTCCACCAAGGAACTCAATGCGGGCGAAGACCATGACGGGATCGCCGATCTGGACGCCAAATGGAAGCTTGGGACACCCGCCGCTGAAGCGCTCGGCCTCGATGACCCCGTGATCGACTTCGAGGTGACACCCAATCGGCCCGACTGGCTCGGCGTGGCCGGAATTGCGCGCGACCTCGCCGCGGCCGGCGCTGGCCGCTTTATCCCGCGCGAGATCAAACCGCCTGCCAGCAAGATCAAGTGTGACCAGGACATCCGGATCGAAGCCGAGGACGCCTGCCCCGTCTTTGCCGGCGCGCTGATCCGCGGCGTGAAGAATGGGCCGTCGCCGGACTGGATGCAGGCTCGGCTCGCCGCGGTGGGCATCACGCCGAAATCGCTTCTGGTCGATGTCACCAACTACATCTCACTCGACCGGGCGCGCCCGCTCCACGCCTATGATGCAGGCAAGCTGCAGGGCGCCATCGTCGCGCGCCTCGGCCGTGACGGCGAAAAGCTTGAGGCACTGGACGGCAAGACCTACGAGATCACCGAAGACATGTGCGTGATCGCCGATGACAGCGGCGCCATCGGCCTCGGCGGTGTCATGGGTGGGGAGTCCACCGCTGTCAGTGACGAGACGACGGACATCTTCATCGAAAGCGCGTGGTTCGACCCGATGCGCACCGCGCGGACCGGCCGTGCCACGGGCATTCTTTCGGATGCACGCTACCGTTTTGAACGCGGCGTCGACACCGCGTCCTGCCTTGACGGGCTGAACTACGCCATCGAGCTGATTACGGCCTCGGGCGGAGGAAAGGTATCTGAGGTGAAGATTGCCGGCGCGCCCCCAGCGCAGCCGGAAAAGGTCGCCTTCAAATTGGCGGATGTGGAACGTCTCACGGGCCTCAAGGTGAAGTCCAAGGAGATGCGCAAGACGCTGGAAGACCTCGGTTTCGGCGTCGAGGATGCAGGCGACGCCTTTTATGTGCGCCCGCCCACATGGCGCTTTGATGTCGAGCAGTCGGCCGATCTGGTCGAAGAAATCGCGCGCACCCAGGGCTTTGACAAGCTGCCTACCCAATCGCTTCCTGCACCTGAAGGCGGGCGAAAATCCGTCACCACCGCGCTGCAGGAGCGTGTGCGCACGGCTCGCCGCACCCTGGCTGCACGCGGCTTCCTCGAAGCCGTGACCTGGAGCTTCATGCCGAAGGCGCACGCAGAGCTGTTTGGCGGTGGCGAGGCCAGCCTGCAGGTTGCCAATCCCGTCGCCAGCGAACTCAATCAAATGCGCCCCAGCGTGCTGACCAACCTCGCCACGGCGTTGCAGCGCGCAAAGGATCGCGGCGAGCGCGGCACGGCCCTCTTCGAGGCTGGCCCGGTCTACCTCGCCGATGGGCCCAAGGATCAGCGCACCGTGATCACCGCGCTGGTGCGCCCGTCCAGCGCACGACACTGGCAGGGCGCCGAGGCCTATGATGCCCACAGCGCCAAGGCAGACCTCATCGCCGTGCTCGAAGCGATCGGCCAGCCCGAGGGCCGCTTTCAGGTCGCTCCGCCGCGCGATGACCATTGGCATCCCGGACAGGCCGCAAGCCTGAAGATGGGTCCGAAGGTGACGGTCGCCCAGTTCGGCGCGCTGCATCCGCGTGTCCTCAAGGCACTGGATGTCGAGGGGCCGCTTTACGGCTTCGAGCTCAACCTCAACGCCCTGCCCCAGATGAAGGCGCGCGGCGCCAAGACCCGCGCGAAGCTGGAGCTGGCCGACCAGAGCCCGGTGCGCCGGGATCTGGCGTTTCTCGTGGCCGAGGACGTCCCCGCGGCAGATCTGGTCCGCGCGGCCCAGGGGGCTGACAAGGCGCTGGTCAGCGAGGTGCTGGTCTTCGATGTTTACACGGGCGAAGGCGTCGGCGAGGGGCAAAAATCGATTGCCCTGGAAGTCACCCTGCAGCCCCAGGGTGAGACGCTGAAGGACGCCGAGATCGACGCGGTGATGGACAAGATCGTCGCCAAGGTCTCCAAGGCCACAGGCGCCACCCTGCGAGGCTAG
>JBCBGD010000279.1:0-3443 GCA_038527085.1 Pseudomonadota bacterium
GGCCGCCAATGAATCTGCCGTGAAGCTGCGCCAGGCCGGCGTCACGCTCCGGCAGTTCAGCGTACTTGCCGCCGCCTGCTGGGCGCGGTGCAGCAGGTGGCTCAGTGAGCTTTCGAGATTGAAATCGTCTTTCACGGTTTCGTCTTCGTGCACGTCGCTCATCTTCGCCCTTGCCCCTTCAGGACCTATATCCTGAAAACTGCCCCATTACTGCCTCATCGGTTCCGACCGTGGGCGGATCAACTCGTTTCTCCAATAACGCGATAGATTGAAGCTGAGATGACAGAAGATTTGACCCCGGATTTCCAGTACGAAGTGCCCCATGGCGATGACCGTACACGAAGGGTGTGTAGCCATTGTTCGTTTATCGATTATGAAAACCCGAAGATCGTGGCTGGGTCGGTTGTCACGAGGGGCGAGCAAATCCTCTTGTGCAAACGCGCGATCGAGCCGCGCAAGGGCTTCTGGACCCTGCCAGCAGGCTATATGGAGCAGGGTGAGACGATCGAAGAAGCCGCCGCTCGGGAAGCGCGCGAAGAGGCTTGCGCCGAGATCGAGATTGACCGTGTGCTGGCGATGTACACTGTCGCGCGCATCGGCCAGGTGCAGATCATGTTTCGGGCAAAGCTGGTGTCAGACATCGCAGCCGGGCCGGAGAGCGAGGCGGTCGGGCTGTATGACTGGAAGGATATTCCATGGTCTCAGCTTGCCTTTCCGACGGTGGTCTGGGCCCTGACACACTACGCCGAGAGCCGCCACATCGACGCCTTTGCTCCGTTCACGAATCCAGCGGGCGCGGACGCGGTTATTCGGTGACCGCGCCGTCTGGCGTCTCGCTGCCGTCCTGCAGGTGTTTCAGCGTGTAGGGCACATTGGCGGCGCCGAACAGGAAGGTGATGACCATGTTGCCGATCTTCCAGTTGGCCCAGACGCTCTGGGCATCCTTTTCGCCGAAGCTAAGACCGGCAAAGCTATAGGCCTCACATGGCGCGATCTGCATGCCGAAGACGGGCAGGCACTGCTCGGCGACGGGTGCGAAGGTGCGGTAGAGATACTCGTTCCACAGCGCCATGCAGACAAAAAACAGTCCCCAGCGGATCGAGAGCTGTGTCCAGGCGTGATCTGGCAGGTTGAAAACATCCTTGAACATCGCCTTCCAGACATTCTTGCCAAACGCCATGGGCACAAAGATCAAGCTGGCGAGGAAGAGGTTCTGGAGCGTCACCTTCACGAACAGGAAGGCCTCATTCTTGCCGATGATGCCTAGGACACCGAACACGCCAACGATCAGCGAGGAAACGACGAGGAAGGGCGGAATTTTCTCGCCCTTGATCAGCTTCTGGACGATGATCCCGACGGTCAGGAGCACCAGAACGCCGGTCGCCCAGAACAAGGCGTCATAGGTCAGGAACCCGCCTTCGGGTTGGATGAAACGCAGGCCGTTATACACGACCACAAAGGCGATCACCGGGACGAGGTCGCCCCAGATCTGGTTGGCTTTGTCGGCGGCCTTGGCCACACCTGAATCTTCTGTGCTCATGACTGCCTCTACGCTTGGCGGTCCAGTTTGGATGCAATACGCGGCATCACGAAGGCGCGAACACCGCCCGCGTCAAGCGCAAAGGCCAGGGCGCCGTAGACCAGCACGCCTGCCGCGGCCTCCATGAACAGCTGGCTCCAGCCCCCGAGATCGGGCACCACCCACACAGCCGGCGCCATGGCGGCGCAGCATATGGCGATCCTGATCGCTGCGCCCCACGGCCAGTGCAGCGGAACGAGGCGCTGGCCGATCATGGCGAGGACGAAAAAGCCGAGGCCGTAGCTGATGACGGTGGCGTAGACCGCGCCCATCAGACCGATGCGAGGCAGCAAAACAAGGTTTAGGACGATGTTGAGCGCCGCAGGCAGGACCATGAGGCCCGCGCGAAGTCCTGTACGCCGGGCAAGCTGGTAAGGCTCGCTCGCGATGTAGACGAGCAGGCCATTGAACAGGCCCGCAAAGGCGATCCATGGGATGATTATGATCGCCTGGTCGCGCACCGCCTCGCCAATCATTGCCTCGCCCAAGGGCTGGGCGACGAGTGCGAGGCCCGTGGCGGCAGGCATGGCGATCAGCAGAACGGTGGTGATCAGCTGCCGTGCGCGGGCGCCTGCGGCGGTCGGCCCCTCGGCTTCATAGGCGGCCATCAGCAGAGGTGAAGCCGCGATGGCGGGCCAGGCGCAGAGCATCAGCACCGTCTTGTCGGCCACGCCATACCCCGCCGCATAGGCGCCCACGGCGGCCTCTCCAAGGAAGGCGGCGATCAGGAAACGGTCAGACGCAGAGAGCACGATGTCCAGCGCCAGAGCCGCCGCGATGGGAATGCCATAGGCCAGCCAGGCGCGGCTCGCTCCAGGCGATATCTCTCCCCCGCGCGCAGCGCCAGCGAGCCAGCCAGCTTCCCGCACCGCCACGAGGGCGCGCGTTACCAGCAGTCCAATGAGGGGTGAGAGCGCGCCGAGGCCGAGTTGCCATGCGATCAGCGCGCCAGCGATGAAACCGCCAAGGATGTGTACGGTCTCGTTCAAGCTGTAGCGCGCCACGCGCATTTCGGCGCGATGGGTTTCCTGGGCCAGCTGGGTCAGAGATCCTGCCACGAGAAGGGCGGCTAAGACGGGCATGGCAGCGCCATAGCCGGGCAGATCCCGCAGGATCAGCCAGAGCACCGCCAGAATTGTAAGCCCCGCAAGGCTGGAAAGGCCGATCAGGCGAAGCGCCAAGGCGTAATGCGACGGCAGGCGCCCCTCTTCGCATGCGCGCCCAGCAAACCGGAACGCCGCGGCCTCTGCCCATGTGACGCTGACCGTGTGTACCAGCGCAAGGACCGACACCAGCAGCGCGTAGCGGCCATAGTCCTCTGCGCCCAGGAGCCGCGTGAAGACATACACGCCGCCAAAGGCCGCGATCGCATGGGCGAGGCGGGCCGGGGCATATCCGGTCAGGTGGCGCAGGAAGTTCATCGGCGGTGACCAGCAAGAATCGGGCTGGCCGGGGTTAACCCGCCAGTTGCAGCAGCACCAGCCCGAAGGCCAGGACACAGGCCGCGATTGTGCGGCGCAATCCGAACCCCTCTTTCAGGAACAGCCAGGCGAGGATGGCGGCGAAGACAATCCCGCTTTCACGCAGGGCCGAGACGCGCGCGACCTCCATCTGGTCCATGGCCAGCAGCGCGGCGCCGAAAGACAGAACAGACATGGTGCCAGCAATCGCGCCGTATCTCCACTGCTCGCGCATGGCGGTGATAAGCGCCGTGCCCCGGTCGACAGCGGCGACGGTCGTGATGGCGATGGGATCAAGGATGAACAGCCAGACGATGTAGGTGAACGGATTGTCCGCCGCGCGCACGCCATTGGCATCGGCGACTGAATATAGAGCGATGCCCAGCGCCGTGCCGCCGGCCCAG
>JBCBGD010000280.1:0-3441 GCA_038527085.1 Pseudomonadota bacterium
GTATCAGCCGGGGAGGTTCGCCAGATTGCCACCGCTGTTGTGTTCAGCGTTTGGATATGACCTCACAGTCGAAAAACACGCTTCCCACTAACCCAGCGCCGCGCCCACAAAGCTGTGCAGGTTCTCACCAAAGCGAAGCGGTGGCCTCGGGTCGCCATCGAGCGTCTGAAGCGACCGCCCCCACCAGCCGACATCGCGCCAGGAGCCGTTCTTGAAGCCGACGCGCGGATAGGTCCCTATGGGCTCAAATCCCATCTCCTCGTGCAGGGCGATGCTGGCCGGGTTGGGCAGGGCGATGCCTGCAAACACGCTGGCAAAGCCCTGATTGATGAGCGTTTCGAACAGCGCAGCGTAAAGCAAGCGCGCCAGCCCTTGCCGCCTTGCGCGTTCGGCCACATAGACACTGGCGTCGCAGGACCATTTGTAGGCCCCGCGCTGGCGATGGGCGGTTGCGTAGGCATAGGCCGCGACGCCTACGCTGTCTTCGGCCACGAGCCAGGGATGGGTTTGAAGCGTCGTCGCGATCCGCTCGGACATCTCGTCAGCCGTTGGCGGGATTTCCTCGAAGGAGATGAAGGTGTGCTCGACAATGGGCGCATAGATCGCGGCGATGTCTGCGCCGTCTTCGGGGCGGGCGATCCTGAACCTGGTGGCGTCTTTCATGCGCCCCTCCCGCAGAGCGCCCTACTCGATGATTTCCAGGCCCTCTGGCGGGAAGATCGGGGCTGAGGCCGTGGCCACTGCCATGTCGATCAGCTCACCGGGCCCGTCTTCGCGGCGCTCATAGGCCTCCACGAGAGACAGGTAGGGCGGCACGTGCACCCACCCGAATTCCTCTGTGTTCTGGATGATCTCGAAATGGAGATGGAAGGTTGTTGGCGTCCCGCCGAAATCCTTTGACACATAGCCGAGCACGTCGCCGGCCTGGACGCTGTCGCCCGCGCTGACCTGCAGGGCGTCCATGTTCAGGTGCATGTAGCGATAGATGCGCCCGCCTGCGCGCAGCTTCACCGTGTAGGTGCCGATCTCGTAGACCACGCCGTCTTCCACGGCGACGACCTCGTGGAGCATGCGGTCGTCCTCGGGCGTGCCGCGCAGGACCTCGCATTCGCTGGGCGTGCCGACCCGGATGTCTTGGCCCTGGTGGATGCGCGCGACGGGGCAGAAGGGTGAATTGCGGTTTGAACTGCGCGTCTCGCAGAAATTGTCGCGCCAGGGATAGGTGTAGTTGCGGCTGTCGCATTCATCCCCGCCGCCGACCCCGCCGCCAAAGCCCCACACCATGGACTGCAGATAGGCGGGCGCTGTGCGGATCGGGAAGGTGATGCCGGGCGCATGGACAAGCTGGTCGACCGCGCCGGTGCCTGAGCCCGGCGTCAGGGCGCCGGGGGCGAAATAGGAAAAGGTGTAGTCGGGCTCTTCCGGTTCGGCAGACTCGCTTGGCGCCGAGACGTCCGGCGTTTCCGGTTCGGGGTCTGGCTCGGCTGGCGCTGGATCGGACACCGGAAGCGGGTCGTCCACAGGCTCGTCTTCGGGATCGCCTGCGAACGGATCTTCGCCCGTACCGTAGGGGTCAGTGACGGGCTCTGTCGGCGGTGGCGGCGGCGGGGCATCCGGATCGCGCGATTCCGGCGCGCGGGGCGGTTCACCACCATCGCCGGGATATCTCACAGCGTCGCACGCGGTCAGGGCGAGGCCTGCCACCAGGGCTGCCAGGGCAAGTTTCACGTTCATCAGCGCGATCCCGCAATCACCAGAGACTGGGCCACCTCGACGGCTTCATCTTCCTCAATGCAGCCTGCGCCAAACTCGCCCTTGAGCCCCTTGCAGACAAATTCGACCATGTAGCCAGCCCCATACCGCGTGAAGCTGACCATGGCGCCATCGACGGTGGAGACATAGGTGAGGTCTTCCACGCCGGTCCCGAGGCCAGGTGTGGCATCGAACACTTCATTGGTGCCTGAGACGGTCACGTCATAGTCTGCGCCGGGATAGGTGGCGAGGTAGCCGTCGGGAAGCTGCATGAAGCGCGGGCCGCCATTCGTGCTGGCCGTTGTCGCGATGCCCGAGGGCAGGAGCACGGGCACGGCGGGGGCCTGATCACCGGACTGGATCTGGAAGCCCTGGGGCATTGGCGTGTCGGGCGTGTTGGCAAGGTCGGTGCGCGCGGCCTGCCAGTCGATGCGCGCCTCGGACAGGGTGGCCGCGGGACGCGGAGGCGGCACAAAGGGTGCAGGTTCTGCGGCTGGCACGTCCGCGGCAGGGGGGTCAGCGGCGTCTGTGTCCTGGCCAATCTGGTCGGAACAGGCCGCCACGAAGGCCAGCCAGGCCATCATGAAGATCAATCGCACAATCATGGGCTCAGTTCTCCGTCATGCCGGGCTGGGCTGTAAAGTCAGGGTCTGCATAGGCGACCGCGCTGTGGCCGCGGATACGGCCGAGGATGTCGTTGACGCTTTGCCGTGCGGTGGCGGGGGCGGCAGGAATGTCGGCCTGGAGGATCAGCTCGCCGGAATAGGAGCAGCCTTCGATGGTCATGCTGGAAAACACAGGATCGTCAGCCGACCATGTGGAGAAGATCGCCTTGGCGGCCTCCTTGTCGCGCCGCCAATTGGCGATCACGTCGTCGATCTGTGGCGTTTCCCTGAACTTCACGATGAAGGTGGCTGGTTGGGTTGGGCCTCTGGCTGCAGGCGGGTCCTGGCGTGCCTCGCGCACGGCGGCAATCGTGGGCGGGGCGCTGGCGGGCAACACGTCGGGCTCTGCCGCGAGCGAGCTTTGCGGCGCCGTTTCGACAATCGCGGGCACAGCGACAGGCGCGTCGATGTCAGCTGGCGTGGGCGCCGTTTCCTGGCGCTCCAGATTGGCGGTGGCGGCGACAGGCAGCGGCCAGAAGGCGCTGGCCTGCTGGGACTGAAGGAAGGCGCAGCCTGCCGCGACGATGGCCAGGCCACCGCCGCCGAGAACGCCGCCAAAATGCATTCCAGATGACACCAGCACCGCCATCGCTCACCGTTTCCCTATTCGCCCAGCTCCACGCGGCTGAGGTCCAGAAGACCCCCACCGCACGGGCGCAGGCAAAGCGCCGGATCATCCGGGCTCGGCTCTGCGCCTGGATACTCATCGCACGGACCGGCACATTGTTCCAGCGCGCGGGGCGCAAGCGCTGCCAGCAGCGTGTCAGCCAGTGCGCCGCCAACGAGGTCAGGGTCGCGCGACTTGATCAGGGCCAGCGCGGCCGACACATGCGGCGCCGCCATGCTGGTGCCCTGCTCGAAAGCATAGAAGCAGGTGTCCACAGGATCACCCGTGACAGGATCGAAGCAATTGGTGGCCAGGCGCGTCGAGAGCACGCCGTCCGGGCGCCCATCGCCATTGTCATCGCGGCCAAGGTCGCCGCCGGGGGCGAGGACATCCACCTCGTCACCATAGTTCGAATAG
>JBCBGD010000281.1:0-3436 GCA_038527085.1 Pseudomonadota bacterium
GCCGACTTGCTCAGGCGTCAGGTCGCGCGCATCGGTCTGCTCCAGATTGGTCACGCGAGGGTCGCTGGCGACCTTCGGATGCAACTGGCCCGTGCCCACATCGACCGCCGTGACATAGGCCGCGCCGCGCTCCAGAAGGACCTGGGTGAACCCGCCGGTCGACGCACCAATGTCGAGGCAAATCGCGTTTTCGACTGCGATTTCGCTCCAGAGGTCCAGCGCATGGGCGAGTTTCAGCCCAGCGCGAGAGACGTAAGGATGCGCAGCTTCCGCTGTGATCTCGGCATTGCGAGTCAACATGTGCGACGGCTTCGAAACGGCTGCGCCATTGGCCGTGACACCGCCCGCCTCGATCGCCGCGCGCGCCGCGGCCCGGCTTTCGAAAAAGCCACGCGCAACCAGCAACCTATCCGCGCGTTCACGATCCAACAGCGCAACCTCGAAAATCTGGGCCTGCGCCCTAGTCTCACGCCCGCCTCTCGATCTCAACAGGAGCCTTGCCCATGACCCTTCGCCTCACCGCCGCGGCTTTCGCCATGGCCACCCTCGCTGGCTGCGCCACCCAGACCCATATGGCGGTGCCCGGGCCAAGCTTTTCGCCAGATACGCCTCCCGTGTCTGCGGAGATGATCGGCAGCGATGGCCGTGTCATCGGCACCGTTTCAATTGTTGAGGGACCGAACGGAGTGCTCGGCGAGGTGACGCTCCAGCCAGGCTCGATGACGCCGGGCTTCCACGGCATGCACATTCACCAGGTCGGTGATTGTTCCGATGTGGGCGTGTTCACCAATTCCGGCGGGCATCTCGGCCTGACCCCCGGCGGTCATGGCCTCATGAACTCCGTCGGTCCTGAAACCGGTGACCTGCCCAACCTGCATGTCGCGAAGGATGGATCGGCAGCGATGGAGTTCTTCTCCAATTATTTCTCGATTTCAGACCTGCGCGATGAAGACAATGCGGCGATGATCATCCACCAGAACCGCGATGACCATATCAGTCAGCCGATTGGTGGGTCCGGCCCCCGGATCGCCTGCGCGGTTCTGGATTAGGTCAGCGCTGAAGCGAAACAGGAACGCTTGCGAGGCCGCGCACTCCGTAGCGCGGCCCCCAGGGCATCGCCATCAGGTCTTGGGCAGGCTTCAGGCCTGGCCAGCGCTCGAACAGGGCTTTCAGGGCAACCGCGCCTTCCAGCCGGGCAAGGTGAAGCCCAAGGCAGATGTGCGGCCCGCTGCCAAAGGTCATGTGCCGGTTCGGGTTGCGCGACAGGTTGAGCGTGAACGGATCATCAAACACTGCGCCATCCATGTTCGCCGCGGCCAGATAGGCAAACACCCTTTCGCCGCGCCGGATCGGAACGCCCATAAGCTCTGTGTCCTGCCTGGCCATACGCGGCTTGGATGAGCGCACCGGCGCGCAATAGCGCAGCAACTCCTCCACCGCGTGGTCAATCGGCATGGCTCCGGACGTGAACGCCTCGCGCTGCGCCGCGTCACCCAGCAGTGTCCAGACCGCGCTGGAGATGAGGTGCGTGGTGGTTTCATGGCCTGCGATGAACAGCATGAACACCATGGAGAGGAGTTCGTCGTCGGAAAGCGTGTCGCCGCCCTCTGGGTCGTGGATCAGTTCCGAGATGAGACCCGGGCGGGGCGTCTTGCGCACCGTGGCAAAGTCCGCGCGCAAATAGTCGATCAGTCGGCCCAGCGTGGGCCACAGTCTTACGACACTTCGAATATCCTCCACACGGCTGAAGACTTCGATCCAGCGGGTGAGGCGCACCCGGTCTTCCCTCGGCAGCCCCAGCAACTCGCAAATCACGATCAAAGGCAGGGGGCGGGCCAGATGCGTCACCAGATCGGCGCCCGGCTGACCCTCCAGTTCGTCCAGCAGGGCGGCCACTTCGCGCTCCACCGTCGGGGCAAGGCTTTCGATGCGCGGCTTCAGGAAGGGACCATCGGCCATGCGGCGCAGCCTGCGATGCTCAGGGTCGTCATGGCCGAGCATGTTATTGGCGAGGAGTCTCAGCCGTTTGGGCAGAAAGGGAATGCCCATCTGGGATCGCTTGCCGGCATTGCGCGCGTCCACACAAAAGCGGTCGGTGTCCTTCAGAACCGTCAGGGCCGCACCATGGGTCACCGCCATGCGGGCCTTGCCGATGATCGGGATGGGGGTCTGCGTCACCGGGCCGTCGGCAATCAGGGTCCGCAGGGTGTCGAAGGGCGCGCGCTTATACCCCTCCCCAAAGAGCTTTATCTCCGCCATGTTGGCTCATACCCTATTTTAATTCAAAACAGGTATAACTGCTGCAGTCGCGCGGATAGAGGAAACAGCGAACATGGCCTTTCTGTCGGAGTTGAAATCGAACTGGACGACGGTCACGGGCATGCGCCGGACCATGAAACTGATCGACCCGCTGGCGCCTGACGCGACGCAACTCGTGCCCGACGATTTAGAGGACACGGTGGATCGCTTCTCCAAGAATGTCGCGATCCGCTTCAATGACGAGATCTGGACCTATGGCGAGATGGACGCCTACGCCAACAAGGTGGCGCACTGGGCGCTTGGCCAAGGCCTCAAGCCCGGCGACTGCGTTGCGCTGTTCATGGAAAACCGGTCTGAATACGTGCCGATCTGGTATGGGCTCTCAAAAGTCGGTGTCGTCACGGCGCTGATCAACAACAACCTCAACGGCGATGCGCTGGCCCATTGCGTGAACATTTCCGGCGCCAAGCATGTGGTCTATGGCGCCCGACAAGACGAGGCCATCGACAGCGTTGACGGAAAGCTGACCGAAGAGCCGAGCCTCTGGACGCTGGGCGGTAAAACCAGCAATGCGCGCGCCAACTATGCCGCGGCGCTTGAAGCCCAGTCCGATGAGCGCCCTGATCGCTCCATCCGGGAAGATCTGCGTGGCGGCGACCTCGCAATGTACGTCTATACGTCAGGCACGACGGGACTGCCCAAGGCCGCGCGCCTCACACACATGCGCGTCCAGGGCATGATGCGAAGCTTCATCGCGCCGTGCAGGTTTGGCCCCAAGGATCGCATCTACATCACGCTGCCACTTTACCACGGCACAGGCGGCATCTGCGGGGTGGGCGCTGCGCTGAACACGGGCGCCTCCATGATCCTGCGCGAGAAGTTCTCCGCTTCGCATTTCTGGGAAGACGCGGTGGAGTATGGCGCCACGAGCTTCACCTATATCGGCGAGCTGTGCCGCTATCTCCTGAACACGCCTGAGCATTCTTTGGAGCGACAACACCGCATCAGAACCGGTTTCGGAAACGGCCTGCGCCCGGAAATCTGGGAGAAGTTCTTCCAGCGCTTTAACATTCCCCACCTGGCCGAGTTCTACGGCTCGACCGAAGGCAACGTGTCGTTCGTAAACTTCGACGGCAAGGTCGGCGCGGTGGGCAAGATCCCGTCGATCATTGCCAGC
>JBCBGD010000282.1:0-3406 GCA_038527085.1 Pseudomonadota bacterium
CACGGTCTACAACGCGTCGCTCTTTTACGAGAAGTTCGGCGTTTCGGCCCGGGTCAACTACCAGTACCGCGACGCCTGGCTGTCGACCACGGAGAATGACAGCCTGACCGAGTTCTGGGACGAGACCGAGCGCGTCGACGCCTCGATCCGTTACACGCTTCCCCAAGAGGTCTACGGCACGAATGTCACCTTCGCCCTGAATGGCAACAACCTGACGGACGAACGCGACGTGCGCTTCATCAACACGCCAGCGACTCCCAACCAGGTTGAAGGCTTCGGCCGGCGCTGGGTCGCGTCCATTCGCGTCGATTACTAAGCGCACGGCCCCCGACGCCGCCCTGGCCACGGTGTTTCCCTGGCCAGGGCGCCTTACTCTGACCTTTTCCTTAAGAGGATCCGCCCCATGCTCCGCCACCTTCAGGCATCCGCCATTGCCCTTGCCACGCTGGTTTCCGCTTGCGGATCGCAGATGACACCGCCCAATGCGAGGGTTGTCACGGTTCAGTCCGCCGAGGCGACCTTCGATGCTGAGGCGGGCCGTTACGATCTCGCCTGGACGCTCGATCGCGAGGGCGCCGCGGTCGACCTTTACGTCGCCGACTCTCCAGACGCCGCCAGGGGCGTTCTGATTGCCGAGGACCTTACCGCGGCGAATTTCACGTGGACGCCTGAGGAGGCAGATCGTTCGCGTCGCTACTTTTTCGTCACGCCTGAGGCCGGTGAGCCCGAAGTGTTCGCCGCCCGGCTTTTGCCGCTCGAGGGTGGTCGGAACTTCCGCGACCTCGGCGGCTACAAGACCGAGGATGGCCGCGAAGTCCGCTGGGGCCGCGTCTATCGCTCCGGCGTCATGGATAGCCTGACGGACGCTGACTATGACTACTTGTCCGACCTCGGGATCAAGGTGGTGTGCGACTTTCGTGAGGCCGATGAGCGCGAGCGCGAACCCACCGACTGGCGCGCAGGTGAGATCGATTACCTTACTTTCGCAGACCCGGAGCAAAATGATGTGACGGATCAAAGCGAAAGTCCGATGTTTGCAGCGCTTATGTCACCGGATTCTACGCCTGAAGACGTCGCCCAGGGAATGGCCGACAGCTATTTCGACCTGGCGCTGAACGAGCGCGAGGGTTATGCGGAGATGTTCGACCGTCTGGCCGCGGGCGAAATCCCACTCGCTTTCAATTGCTCCGCGGGCAAGGATCGTGCGGGAACCGCAGCCGCGCTTGTGCTAACCGCACTCGGCGTGCCGCGCGAAACCGTGGTGCACGATTACAGCCTCTCTGATGATTTCGTGGACTACATGGCTGAGTTCGCAGGTGAGGACGCACGCGCCGAAGCGGCCGCCGATCCCGACAATCCTTATGCCTTTCTCATGCAGTTGCCGCCGGAAAAACTCGCCCCCCTGATGGCCTCATACCCGCGCTACATCGAGGCGAGCTTTGATGAGATGGAAGCGCGCTACGGCTCTGTCATGGGCTTCATTCAGACCGAGCTTGACGTAACGGACGATGAGTTGGAATCGATCCGGAGCCAGCTCTTGCGATAAGACCAAATGGACTGTGCGTAGACAAGGCGATCGCCCTACAGATGGCTTACAATTCGATGCCCTCAGCCAGAGCCAAGGCATTTTCGACCTCGACGCCAAGATATCTTAGTGCGCTGTCGATCTTCGTGTGACCGAGAAGAAGCTGACCTGCCCGCAGGTTTCCCGCCTTCCGATAGATCAGCGTCGCTTTCGTCCGGCGCATGGAATGGGTCACATATGATGACCGCGGCAAGCCGATTGAAGCGATCCAGTCTTCGACGAGCCGCGCATACTGGCGCGTCGACAAATGTCGGCTCGTGTCCTTCCGGCTCGGAAACAGCCAGTCATGGGGCCGGAGATCCTTCTCTGCGCACCACGCAGCGATCGCGTCCCTCGTCTGCTTGGTGATTTCGAACTGAACGGCGTTACCTGTCCTGCTCTGAAGGACCTTGGAACGGCTGCGGATCTCGCCGCCTGTACGAACGTCAGCAACCCGAAGAGAGACCAGGTCGCAGCCTCTCAGCTTGCTGTCGATCGCCAGATTGAAGAGCGCCACGTCGCGGCGTTTCCTGGCGATCTCAGGGCGGACCCGGATCGCCCAGACCTCTTGTGGCTTCAGCGGCGCTTTCTGGCCCACCAGCTTGCCACGGTTCCAAGGGATCCACGTCCCGCTTGCTGCATCGAATGGCATGAGGTCCTCCGTCAGTTGCCATTCGATGACGCCTCAATGCAGTTGCCAGGCCGGAATCCTTTCGTCTCGTTTTGCGCCCGCGGCTACCGACCACAACCGCTGATCCGACAGGCCAGAATTCGCAGCAAGGCGTCGGTCGATCAGTTATGGCGAGCGTCTCACTTTCGGGCGAGTTTAGGACACTTTTGTTTTGGTGGCCGGGGCGGTCGGCTCGGATCGACACACAGGTTCGCTATGGCTAAGTAGGCTTTATGCAGCCGAAAATTCTTGTCAGCGCCTGTTTGCTCGGCCGTCCAGTCAGGTACGATGGTAAAGGTTTGTTTCCAGAAACTGATCGGATAGGTGATTGGAATTCATTAGGTTGGCTGGTGCAGTTGTGTCCGGAAGTGGCAGCTGGATTTCCAACTCCTCGTCCTCCTGCAGAGATCGAACCGAATGCAACGAGTTCGAGAGTTCTTGAGGGCAAAGCGCGGATATTTGAAGACACTGGAAAGGACGTAACAGACGCATTTTTGCTCGGTGCCGATATTGCTGTCCAAACAGCTAAACAACACAACTGCAAGTTCGCACTCCTCACAGATGGCAGTCCCTCTTGCGGAAGTACCTTTGTCTACAACGGCACTTTTGACGGAACGAGACAGCCAGGCACTGGCGTGGTCGCACAAGCCCTTAGGATGGAAGGTGTGGAGGTGTTCTCGTTGCAAACGATAGAAGACTTGGCTGCTCGCTTACATCCATACAACTCTCATCATTAGAGGCGTTGAAGGCTATCTGAGAGCACCCGGTTTCGCGCCCATCCAAGGAAGAGCCAGCGACCTCTTTAAGGCGGCTTTAGTCGTTCATCGATCGTGTCGCTAATCACAAAGAAGGGCCGACCTCAGCCAGTCGTCTCGTAGTCAGCTATTGGCAACTACCCGCCACCCACCTCAAGCCTCTTCCGGCACCTTCACTTGCACCTTTGTCGGGCGGGTGCCGCCTGGGCCGTAGAGGTTGACCTTCAGCCTTGAGATCGCGTGCACAAGCGCGTTGGGGCCGTATTTGATGTCGCCTGTGAAGGCGATGTCCGGGAAGCGCTGGAAGATCTGCTCATAGGCCACGCGCAGCTGCATCTGCGCCACGCGCGAGCCGAGGCATTTGTGGATGCCATGGCCAAAGGCGATGTGCTTTGAAACGTTCTCGCGGGCCATGTC
>JBCBGD010000283.1:0-3404 GCA_038527085.1 Pseudomonadota bacterium
ATATGATCGACGGGCTGATGCAGTTCGACGGCAAGTCGCTCTACACGATGGACCAGGAGCAATTCTGGAGCCCGGACTTCATGTGGTATGGCCCAGCCGGCATCGGCACATCGCGCGGGCTGGATGGCTTCCGCGCCCACCACCAAGGCCCTTTCCTCAAGGCATTTCCCAAGCGTGGCGTGGACCGCACCAAGAGCCTCATCACCGAAGGCCCCTATGTCGCCACAGGCGGGTGGCCACATATGACGGGATCCCACCTCGGCGGCGGATGGCTCGGCCTGCCGCCCTCGGGCAAGATCGTGACCATGCGCGTGATGGACTGGTGGCGGCGCGATGGGGACCGTCTGGCCGAGAACTGGGTGTCGATTGATATCCTGCACATCCTCGACCAGTTCGGACTGGACGTATTTGCGCAGATGCGCGCGCTGGCCGGGGATCGATCCGGCTTCCTCGGCCCTGCAGGCGAGGACCTCTCCACAAGTCATGGATGAGCCTTGCCGGGGAACCTGATCGCATCAGTTGTGTTTAGGAGACAGGGCACTCCTCAGGCACAGGGATACAATTGCGATGAAATCGGTTTTCTTCGGCTCAATCGGCGCGGTGGCGGAAACGTCAAATTTCCAAAGACAGGCGTATAACTCCGCTCTAAAGGAAGCCGGCCTGAATTGGCATTGGGACCGTGAGACCTATCGCCAGCTTCTGAACTATGTCGGCGGCCAGGCCCGCCTGCGCCTGCTCAGCAATTCGACAGCTGCAGGCCTGAGCGACGGCGTGATCGAGCAGATCCATGCGCGAAAGACGGATATGGCGTGCGAGGCTATTGTTGCCGCAAAGGTACCACTGCGGCCCGGCATTGAGCGGCTGACCGGAATGGTGACAGCGGGCGGCGGCAAGCTCGGCTTCGTGACCTCGACGAGCACCCAGAACATCAACGCGATCTTTGACCTCGGCCATGCCGGGTTTTCCCGCAGCGCCATGGACGTGGTGATCGGCAGCGCTGACGTCGAAAAGGGAAAGCCATTGCCAGATGCCTATCTCGCGGCGCTCGCGCAAACCGGCCTAAAGCCCGCCGACGTGATCGCCATCGAAGATACACCCGCTTCGGCGCGCGCCGCCAAGCGTGCGGGCCTCAGCGTTATCCTCACGCCCGGCGAGTTTGCCAGCCATGTCGAGACGGAAGACGCTGACCTCATTCTGCCAGCGCTGGCTACCCCCGACGGCAACCTGCACGAGGCTGTCCTGCGCACGATCGGCGCGGTTGAGATGGCCGCCTGAGGCCAATTGCATTCGAATGCAAAGCTGTTAGTCTCCTGTCCAATCGGCATAGGAGACGCGACCCATGGCCCGCTGGCTCAAACACGGCATTGATCCCGACATCAAGCAAAAGGCCGACGCACAAGTACGCGCGACGGTCGAAGGCATTCTCGACGATATCGACCAGCGCGGCGATGCAGCCGTGCGCGACCTGTCTGCGAAGTTTGACAAATGGAGCCCTGACAGCTTCCGCCTGACGCGCGAAGACATCGACGCCTGCTACGAGGAGCTAGACGAGCAGGCGATCAGCGACATCAAGTTTGCCCAGGAGCAGGTTCGCAATTTCGCGGAAATCCAGCGCGCCGCCCTCCAAGACGTCGAAGTCGAGACGCTGCCAGGCGTCATACTCGGCCACAAGAATATCCCGGTGAACTCGGTGGGCTGCTATGTGCCCGGCGGTAAATACCCCCTCATCGCGTCCGCCCATATGAGCGTCGTTACCGCCAAGGTCGCCGGCGTGCCGCGCATCGTCGCTACGGCGCCGCCCTTCGAAGGGCGCCCCCACCCCGCCATCGTCGTCGCGATGGATCTGGCAGGCGCGGACGAAATCTACTCCCTGGGCGGGGTCCAGGGCATCGGCTCTATGGCCATCGGCACGGAGACGATCGCGCCTGTGGACATGATTGTCGGTCCAGGAAACGCCTATGTGGCAGAGGCCAAGCGCCAGCTGTTCGGCCGTGTCGGCATCGACCTTTTCGCAGGCCCAACCGAGACGCTGATCATCGCCGATGAGACGGTGGACGAGGATTTCTGTGCCGCTGACCTGCTGGGCCAGGCCGAGCACGGACCTAACTCTCCAGCAGTCTTGCTGACCAATTCCGAAGACCTCGCCCGGCGCACCATGGAGGCTGTGGATCGCCAACTCGAATGGCTGCCCACCGCAGAGGTCGCTGGCGCGGCCTGGCGCGACTATGGCCAGGTGATCGTCTGTGACAGCTATGAGGAAATGGTCGCGGTGGCCGATGACATCGCCTCGGAGCATGTGCAGGTGATGACGAAGGACCCGGACTACTTCCTAAACAACATGACCAATTACGGCGCGTTGTTCCTGGGTCAGGAAACAAACGTCTCCTTCGGTGACAAGGTCATCGGCACGAACCACACTCTGCCGACGATGAAAGCGGCGCGCTATACGGGTGGACTCTGGGTCGGCAAGTTCATCAAGACCTGCACGTATCAACGCGTGACACGCGAGGCCTCTGTTATGGTAGGGGAGTATTGCTCTCGCCTGTGTGCCCTGGAAGGGTTCGCAGGCCACAAGGAGCAGGCAGACATCCGTGTGAGGCGCTATGGCCAGCAACCCGCCGAAACAGAAAGCGCCTGAGGCAAGCGCCAACGTCGTTCCCTTGATCAAAGGGCGCCGCGCCACGTCCTATGATGTGGCGCGCCTGGCTGGCGTATCGCAGTCGGCGGTTTCGCGCTGTTTCAAACCCGGCGCGAGCGTGTCCAAGACCATGCGCGACAAGGTGATGAAGGCCGCCGCAGAGCTGGAATACCAGCCCAATGCCATTGCTCGCGGCCTGATCACACAGCGGTCCCACCTCGTCGCCGTGCTCGTCTCGGGCCAACTGAACCTCTACTATCCCGAGGTCCTGTTCCGCCTGAAGGAGGAGCTGTCGCGCCAACATCTCCAGGTGTTGCTCTTTACCGTCGACAGCGAAGACGATGTCGATGAAGTGATCGAGCAGGCACGGCAGTTCCAGGTCGATGGGGTGATTTCCGCCTCTCACCTCTCGAGAGCGCAATTCGACCTGCTGGAAAAGCGCAAGATCCCTGTGGTGTTCTTCAACCGCTATTTCACCGACGTCTCCGCTAATGTCGTCCTATGCGACCCGGCTGTGCAGGTTGCAGAGTTGATCGACCGGCTCATCGACCTCGGCCATACCCACTTTGCGCTGCTGCGCGGCCCTGAGGAAAACATGGTCAGCCGGGAGCGGGCACGCCTCGTCGAGGGCGCCTTAGCGCGCCACGGCCTTAGCCCGGTCTGCGATGCCCATGGCAATTTCTGCTATGAGAGCGGCGCCGCGGGGCTACAGACGATCATGCAAGACGCCAGCACGCCACCGACGGCCATTATCTGCATGAACGAC
>JBCBGD010000284.1:0-3390 GCA_038527085.1 Pseudomonadota bacterium
GAGCGGCCACACCCGTGCGCGACCAGAAGCTCGCCACATCAAAGCCGGGACGATCTGCGTCCGGTCCGGACAGACCATAGCCCGTGAGCGAGCAATAGACGAGCTTCGGATTGACGACAGCAAGGCTCTCATAGTCGAGTCCTGAGCGTTCCAGTCCGCCTGGGCGCACGTTTGTGAGGAAAACGTCGGCGCTCTCGGCCATCTTCTTGACGATGGCTTGTCCGTCAGGCGTAGAGGTGTCGACGATGATCGAGCGCTTGCCGCGATTGTCGAAGTCGAACACCGGGTTGTCTGTGATGTCGGTGCCGATGGTCTTGAAGAACTTTCGGATGGGATCACCGCCGGGCGGCTCGACCTTGATGACCCCTGCGCCCCAGTCCGACAGGATGCCGCCACACCCGGGCGCCGCCATGTAGGTGGCGTATTCGACAACCTTGATGCCTTCGAGCATCGCGCTCCTCCCGACAAACTCTTTTGACCGTCATAGCGGCCCCATTGGTTTGCTGAAAGCGCCGCCCCAGCGTCAAGGCGCGGTTTGATGGCTCAGAACTGGTTGTCGAGGTGCTCAAGATACTCCACGAGCGCGTTGACGACCCGGGGATCATCCGTATCAGCGGCTGGCATATAGGTGCCGGGTGCCACCGCCTGGGGATCTGTGAGGTAAGCAGCGAGCGTCGCCGCATCCCAGCGCCCTGAGGTGCTTTTCAAGGCATTGGAATAACCCTCATAAGGCGTCTCGCCGATCGGGTTCTCGAAGATGCTGGCCAGGCTAGGCGCACGCGCATGATCGCCTGCGTTCAGCGAGTGGCACTCCATGCAGCGCGACAACGCTGTTTCGAATTCGGACTTTACGCGCGTGGGGGCATCGAGTCCGGCGACGAAGTCTGGAATTTGTGCTGCGGCAGAGCTCAGATCCTTCGCGGACAGGAAGATAAGCTCCTGATTATCTGTCCAGAGTACGACGCGGCCATCGGTGTGTTGGTGCACCAGCCTGATGCGCGTTCCGAGCGGTATGCGCTCCGTGTAGAGCACATGGCCAGCGCGCATGCGCAGGCGATGCAGCGCTCTGTCATTCAGGCTGCCGATGAGAAAATCGCCAGCCCAGGCCTCATGAAAACCGTCTAAACGTACCATGCCGGTTGGCGCGATCGAGGGCACCCACGCCATCACAGGCGGCTCAAAGCCATCATGACCGCCGAGCGCCTGCGCCGTCGGTAGGGGCGTGCCCGAATAAGCCGTGCCGAGGGAAGCGACTGGCCAGCCATAGTTTGCACCAGCCACGATGCGGTTGATCTCGTCTCCGCCGCGGGGCCCGTGCTCGGTGACGTAGATCTCGCCGTCCGGCCCAAAGGAAATCCCCTGCATGTTCCTGTGGCCCATGGACACAATCTCGCCAGCCCCTGTTTCAACATCGATCTTGAGGACCTTGCCGTACTCGGCGGCTGGATCCTGCGAGATTGGCTCACCCTCAGCGCGCATGCCGTCGAGATGATAGTCCCCGCTGGTCATGTACATCGTGGCGGGCGCTTCAAAGGCGAGCTGGCCGCTGGCCATCTGGCCTTCAACGGCCAGGTGCTTGTCCTTCAACGGCAAGCAGGGCGAAGTGCGGTAAATCACGGTCCAGTTCGAGGACGTTGCCGACACATCGCTGACATCGGTGACTTGTGGGCGAATCGGCAGATGGGCGAGCGTATTTGTTGTGCAGGCCTCGTCAGCGTGGAATTCGCTGTAAGACGCATAGAGCCCGCGCGACGGGCCGGATTGGACGAACAACAGGTCGTTGTAGCGCAGATATCCGCGGTGGAAGTTGTATCCGCTGTCGGGATCATCGGCCATCGCAAGATAGGCGTCGCGCCCATTGTCCGGTGCCTTGATCGCGGTTTTCGCGATGTCCTGGCCGGATGTGGCCGAGAAGATTTCACCCGTGTAGGCCAACAGAAGGACCTTGTCGCCGAAGGAGGCCAGTCCGCCGCCGTGTTGGTAAAGCCGCGTACTTCCGCGCGCGCCCAGCCCGGTTTCGACTTGTGAGATATCGGCCTGAAGCGTGAGCAGCGTCGATGGGAAATCCTGGCTCTGGAGCGGCTCAATGGCGGCGCTGGCAAACGGCGCGGTAAGCTTCCTGTCGACCTTCACAAGTGTCTGGTAAGGACCGACTTCGCGATAAGCGACCTGAAACCCAATCAAAAAAACCAGCCCGAGTACGCCGAGGGCGACACCCCATTTGAGGAGCTTCCGCACCGGGCGGGGCAGGGCGGCCCAACGGTCGTAAACTTGGCTGCGGAGCGGCGCGGAAGAGGGGGTGGTCGACGTCATTCTGATCCTCTCGCAAGGGACGTGCCTTCGCCCGCGCCCGGCGCGATGCGATACACACCGAGCGGGCCTGGCTGATAGAGCGTGTATTCAGCGTTAGTGTTTTTGATCACGGGCCGGACCAGCTCCCAGTTGGGTCCATCGGGATTGCGCAGAATGATCCAGCTGGTGTCGGTTTGCGCCAGGGCCCCGGCAAAGTCTTCGGCCAATTCAGGGGAAATCGGTGTCGTGTAGCGAATGCCTGATGACGCAAACAGAGACCGCGCTGGCGGTGTCCGATACGCGCCATTGATCGATGTCACGTTGAGATCTGTTCGGCCCTCGGCAACAAGGTAGTGACTGATCAGGATCCCGCTGGTGGCCGTGACAAAGACCGTTTCTCCGATTGCAGATTCTTTGGCGATCCGCGCGGCGATTTCTTTCCATGGCTCCTTGGGGTTGGTCACCTGCTTGTTCATGACATAACTGAGGGCGCTGGCGCTGAACGCTGCAACGAGCAGGGATGCGGCGATCGCGCGGAATTGCCTGTCGCGGAAAGCGAGTATGCAAGCCCCGCACATCACGACCCATCCGAGTTGGGCTGACAGTACAACGCGCTGCAGGAAAACAGGTTTGCCCAGATAAGTGACGGCCAGATAGGCCGAAAACGCCACAATGCTCGACAGAATGAAGAGCGCGAGGCACAGGCGTTCGGTTTCCTTTCCCCTTTGCCAGAGCGCATAGGCGCCGAGGAGCGGCCAAGGCGCGAATAACAGGATGCGTGTGAGGACTTCTAGGCTCCAGGAGTCCATTGCAAGGGCCCCGCCGAAGATGATCGAAGTCGCGTCGATCACGTCAGAGAGTGACGGCACAGCGATCCAGAAATTGTCGGAGGCTGGTAGGGCATAGGCGAGCATCAGCCAGAGCGCTCGGCCGCCCAGTGCGAGAAACATGGCGCCAGCCAGTGCATAGCGGATCGACAGAAGCTGCCTATGATCGGCGGTGCGCCAAAGCAGAAAGAGGTGAAAAGCGCCAATGATGGCTAGAAAGATCAAGCTGGAATAGTGCCCCCAAAGAGCCAGGGCACCACCAACGGCCAAC
>JBCBGD010000285.1:0-3364 GCA_038527085.1 Pseudomonadota bacterium
GGATGATGAGCGGATGAACAAGCAGACCCGCGAGCGCCGCACCTGCGAACAGGCCTGCGCCAGCGAATTCGGTCCAGAAGGCGCCTATTCTGCCATCTGCTGCGCCAAATCCGATATAGGCACCTGCGATCAGGGCCATGAGCAACGCCGCGATCTGCACTGAGACTGGCTCGGGAACAAAGACATGGACCGGCAAGGTCAGGCCGATGACCGCCGAGCCGAGGAGGAGCGGCTTGTCCGTCATTCTGCTTCGATAAAGGTAATACGCCCGTCGGCCTCCAGCGCGGCCAGGTTCTCGCGGTCGTGTGAGGGAATGATGGCGATATCAGGCTCGGCGGCGGCGAGATCGTACAAGGCGCGCAGCTGCGCCTTCACCGCATCGCGCTGCTCGTTGGGCTCGAAGACGACGTATTGGGTTAGGATCGGCCGCGTGGTCAGCGCTTCGATGGCGGCGAGGTTCCAGGCGATGTCGCCGATGAAAAGCAGCTCATGGTCGCTGGCGGTGTGAACATAGACCATCTGGCTTCCGGCAGTGTGGCCCGCGCTGGGGATGATGACGACACCGGGCGCGATGGCCTGAAGCTCGAAGGCCAAGGCGGCGTTGAGGCCTGCAGTCTCCCAGGCGGCTGTCTGGTCGGCGTTCTGGAACAGCGACATGGCTTCGAATTGCGGCGGGTTGAGGCGTAACGACTGCGCGATGGTGCCCGGCGCGGGATGGCGGGCAACGGCCATGACATGGTCGAGGTGCTCGTGGGTGATCAGCACCTGGTCTGCCGCGTTGATGGCGGACAGAAGCGCGTCATAGTTGGCCTGACTGAAGGCTGCTTGTGGAGTCTGCTGCATGGCCTCGGCTGTGGCCGCGTCGACGGCGCCGCCCAGAACGATCCTGCGGTCAGGCAATTCAAGCTCGACGCTATTGTAGGACATGGCGCTGTCGCCTCCGAAACGTCCCGCGACGATGGCGAAGTTCGGCGCGCGGTCATGGCCTGTTTCGATGATGCGGACAGCGGTAGCGCGTTGGTCGGCTGGAGCGTCTGCAAGGGCGCGCACGGCAGCGATGTCGATCACGCCGGGTGCTTGCGCAGGTGCCTTCGAGCCCGACAGCATCAGCCACCAGAACAGCCCGCCCGCAATGACGACCAGTAAAACCACGATGCGGATGGGCCATTTCACCATGACATGTCCTCCATTGCCGCGATTTAGGACTCGAAGTGAATAAAAATCAAATCATTTATCGCTCAGGGCGCGCAATACCGCCTTGACGAAACCCGCGCTGCATTGAACCCCTTCCGCCCATGAAGACGACGCTGATCACCGCCTTCGCCGCCTTGCTGGCATCCGCCTGCGTGGCCCAATCCCCCGCCGCACAGGAGATGCCCGTGGCCGAGACCTCGCCTGAGCTGACCATCGAGCGGCTGTATGCCAGTCCGGGCCTGTCAGGGCCGAGCCCACGCAGCGTGAAGTATTCGCCCGATGGCAAACGTGTGACCTTCCTGAAGGCGCGCGAGGATGATGCGGCGCGGTTCGACCTCTGGCAGTTCGATGTGGCGACGGGTGAGCCCTCCATGCTTGTGGATTCCACGTTGTTGGAGCCCGAAGAGGTCGAGCTGTCCGAGGAAGAAAAAGCCCTGCGTGAGCGCAAGCGCATTGCCGGCTCGCGCGGTATTGTCAGCTATGACTGGGGGACGGCGGACACGATCCTGGTGCCGATTGGCGGAGATCTGCATCTGGTGACACTGGGCGAGGCGGGCCTCGAGACGCGCCAACTGACCGAGACCGACGCGTTCGAATACGACGCGCGGGTCTCGCCCGATGGGTTCATGGTCAGCTTCGTGCGCGATGGTGCGGTCTATGCGATCGATCTGGCGAGCGGCGAAGAACAGCGCCTGACGCCCCTGGCCGAGCCGGACAAGGCGATCAGCTATGGCGTGGCTGAGTTCGTCGCCCAGGAGGAGATGCGCCGCTACACCGGTTACTGGTGGAGCCCGGACGCGCGCTACCTCGCCTACGCCCGCGTGGATGAGAGCACCGTCGACATTATCCCCCGCTTCGACATCGCCGCCGAGGAAGTCACCGTCATCAACCAGCGCTATCCGCGCGCCGGGCGGCCTAACGCTGTGGTGGACTTGTTTGTGCGCGACATGGAGACGGGGGAGGTGGTCGAGATCACCTGGCGCCGGGAAGAATGGGGCCCAGCGACGGACCAGTACTTGGCGCGTGTTGGCTGGAATGGGAACCGGCTGACGATGCAGCCGGTGAACCGAGACCAAACCGTTATGGATTATCGCGTGGCAACGCCCGGAGGGAATTGGACCACAAGCTCTTTTCAGGCTGAGCAGCAGCCAGCTTTCATAAATGTGGAAGAGCACTATCGATACGATCCGGACGCGGGTGCATCGATCCTCACCTCGGAACAGAGTGGTTATCGCCATGTGATCGTCAGGCGCGATCCTTCAGCCGATTATGTCGGTCTTACCGTGGGCGACTGGGCGGTGAGTGATCTGCTCACGACCTCGGACGGCACGGTCTTCTTCACCGGCCACAAGGACACGCCGCTGGAGCGCCACCTCTACTCCGTCCCGCTTGGGGGCGGCGAACCCACCCGTATCACGCCTCTGGGCTCGTCCTGGTCGATCACGATGGCGCCGGATGGGCAGAGTTTTGTCGGCACGTCGTCCAGCCCCGACCAGCCGCCCCAGACCGGACTTTATCGCGCCGATGGCTCTCTAATTGCCTGGGTCGAGGAAAACACGCTGGACGAAACGCACCCCTATTTCCCATACCTCGCCGATCACACCGTCCCTGACTATGGCACGCTGACGGCAGAGGATGGCCAGACGCTTTACTATTCCATCCAGACCCCGCAGGGCTTCGACCCCAACAAGCGCTACCCCGTCCTCGTCAATGTCTATGGTGGGCCCGGCGTGCAGACCGTGGACCGGGACTGGGAACGCTGGGACGACCAGTTCTACACCCGCCAGGGCTATATCGTCTTCCGCCTCGACAATCGTGGCACCGCCAATCGCGGAAAGGCGTTCGAGGATGTGATCTATCGCCAGACGGGCGGGCCGGAAGTGCGCGACCAGCTGCTGGGCGTGGAGTGGCTGAAGTCTCAGGACTTCGTGGATCCCGACCGCATCGCGATCCAGGGCTGGAGCTATGGCGGCTACATGACGCTGATGACGATGCTGCAGGCAGAGCCGGGCACGTTTGCGGCCGCTGTCTCTGGCGCGCCGGTCACGGACTGGACGCTTTACGACACGTTCTACACAGAGCGCTACATGGACACGCCCCAGGACAATCCCGAGGGCTATGAGAAATCATCGGTGTTCTATCACCTCGAAAGGTTCGAAGGCGAAATGCC
>JBCBGD010000286.1:0-3355 GCA_038527085.1 Pseudomonadota bacterium
CCAGGAGATCGCCGAGCAGAACCACCTGCCGTGCATCTATCTGGTGGACTCAGGCGGGGCCAACCTTCCCTTTCAATCCGAGGTCTTCCCGGACAGGGAGCATTTTGGCCGGATCTTCTACAACCAGGCCAATATGAGTGCGAAGGGCATTCCGCAGATCGCGGCGGTCATGGGCTCCTGCACGGCTGGTGGCGCGTATGTGCCAGCCATGAGCGACGAGACGGTTATCGTCCGTAAGCAGGGCACGATCTTCCTTGGCGGTCCGCCACTGGTGAAGGCGGCCACCGGTGAAATCATCAGCGCAGAAGACCTTGGCGGCGCCGATGTGCATGCGCGCCAGTCCGGCGTGGCCGACCACTACGCGGTCAGCGACGACCATGCGCTCGCCATCGTTCGGTCGATCATCAGCACACTGAACCAGCCCAGGCCCAAAACGGTTGGCTTCAGCGATCCTCTCGATCCGGTCTACAGCGCGGAAGAGTTGCACGGTCTGGTGCCGCAAGATCTGCGCGAGCCCTACGATGCGCGTGAAGTGATCGCGAGGATTGTGGACGGCTCCGAGTTTCACGAGTTTAAGAAGCTCTACGGTGAAACGCTCGTATGCGGCTTCGCTAAGCTTTACGGCATGCCCGTCGCGATCCTGGCCAACAATGGTATCCTGTTCAGCGAAAGCGCGCAGAAAGCGGCCCATTTCATTGAGCTCGCCGACCAGAGACGCATCCCCCTACTGTTCCTGCAGAACATCACAGGCTTCATGGTTGGTTCGAAATATGAGGCAGGCGGCATTGCAAAAGACGGCGCGAAGATGGTCACGGCCGTTGCCACGGCTTCAGTGCCAAAGCTGACTCTGGTTACGGGCGGCAGCTTCGGTGCAGGCAATTATGGCATGTGCGGTCGCGCTTACTCTCCGCGGTTCCTTTTTCTTTGGCCGAATGCTCGCACTTCTGTGATGGGTGGAGAACAGGCCGCATCCGTCCTCGCAACCGTGAAGCGCGATGGTATGGAGCGGCGCGGCGAAGAGTGGAGCGCAGAGGAAGAAGACGCCTTCAAAGCGCCGATCCGCGAACTCTACGAGGCCGAAGGCAATCCCTATTACTCGACCGCGCGGCTCTGGGATGATGGCATTATCGCGCCGCGAGACACTAGGCGAGTTCTGGGATTGGCGTTGTCAGCCGCGCTGAACGCGCCGCTGGGAGAGCGCGGCTTCGGCGTGTTCAGGATGTAAGGAGACAGCACCATGCAGACCTACGAAACCATCAAACTCGATGCGACGCCTGCAGGCGTTGCGATCGTCACCCTGAATCGGCCCGAAAAACACAATGCCTTTAACGCCCAGGTTGTGTCGGAGCTTGCCGACGCATTCGACAATCTGCGCGCCGAGACGCAGCTTCGCATGGTGATCCTACGCGGCAACGGGAAATCGTTTTCGGCTGGCGCCGACCTGCAATGGATGCAGGCGGCAGAGGACTACAGCAAAGCCGAGAACGAAGAAGATGCCTACGCGCTCGCCGAGATGCTTCGCGCGCTCTACGAGCTGCCCCAGATGACCCTCGCCCTGGTGCAGGGGGCATGCATGGGCGGCGGGGCCGGGTTGGTGGCAGCCTGCGACGTGGCTGTGGCAATGACATCTGCCAAATTCAGGTTCAGCGAGGTAAGGCTCGGGCTCACGCCGGCGACCATCTCGCCATTCGTGATTGAAGCCATTGGTCCGCGGGCGGCGAAGGCGCTGTTTGTTACCGGCGAGAGTTTTGATGCGGCCTATGCCGAAAAGACCGGGCTCATTCAGTATGTCGTCGAAAACGAGACAGAACTCGCGAGCATGGAAGAGCACCTCTCCAAGCTCATGTTTGACACCGCGCCTGGCGCCGTGGCCGACGCCAAAAAGCTCGTCCACGATGTAACGGGCTCCACGATCACCAAGGTGCTGTCCCACGAGACTGCCAAGCGCATCGCGGCGCGCCGGGTCAGCGAAGAGGGAAAAGAGGGGCTCGCCGCTTTCCTGGAAAAGCGCAAGCCGAGCTGGGTGGACTGAGCGGGCATGAAGATCGACAAGCTCCTCATCGCCAATCGCGGCGAGATCGCCTGCCGGATCATGCAGACCTGTCGGCGTCTCGGCATCGAGACGGTGGGGGTCTATTCGGACGCCGATGCCTTCGCCAGGCATGTCCGCGAGGCTGATGAGGCGGTTCACATCGGACCCTCGCCAGCACCTGAGAGCTATCTCGACATGGAGGCGATCCTTGATGCCGCGAAAGTGACGGGCGCTGATGCCATCCACCCCGGCTATGGATTCCTGTCGGAGAATGCAGACTTCGCCGAGAAGGTGGCCGCGGCTGGACTGATCTGGGTTGGCCCCAAGGCGAAGACCATTCGCGCCATGGGCCTGAAGGATGAAGCAAAGGCCATTGCTGAAGAGGCAGGCGTGCCTGTCTTGCCGGGTTATCGCGGCGAGGCCCAGGACGTTGCTGCACTTGCTGATGAAGCAAAGCGCATCGGCTACCCGATCCTGGTCAAGGCGGTGGCTGGTGGCGGCGGGCGCGGCATCCGGCTGGTGCACAAGAAAGCTGAACTGAAGGATGCGCTGGAAAGCGCTGTGCGCGAAGCTGAGGCGGCTTTTGGCGACGGGCGCGTCATGCTCGAAAAGCTGGTCGAGAAACCCAGGCACATAGAAGTGCAGGTGTTCGGCGACTCCCACGGCAACGTTATCCACGCCTTTGAGCGCGATTGTTCGCTCCAGAGACGGCGTCAGAAAGTGGTCGAGGAAGCCCCCGCGCCGGGGATGGACGGAGAGACCCGCCAAGCGATGACGGGCGCGGCCGTGAAGCTCGCCGAGGCGGTGGGCTATGATGGTGCGGGCACCGTCGAGTTCATCGTGGATGGCGACGGTCCTCTCACCCCGGACAACTTCTACTTCCTTGAGATGAACACCCGCCTCCAAGTCGAGCACCCTGTCAGCGAGATGATTACGGGTCTGGATTTCGTAGAACTGCAGCTGCGCATCGCTGCGGGCGAAAGCGTCGGTATCGCACAAGATGACATCACGATGACCGGCCATGCCATCGAGGCACGGATCTGCGCGGAAGATCCATCAGAGGGCTTCCGTCCTGGCGCCGGGCAGATCCTGGAAATCGGTATGCTCGATGAGCCAGATGGCGATACCCTGCGATGGGACACCGGCTTTGAGACAGGCGACAGAGTGCCCTCGAACTATGATTCCATGCTCGCGAAGCTGATCGTGCATGGCTCAGACCGGGAAGAGGCGCGCGCCCGTCTGGTTGATGTGCTCGCGCACACCCAATTGGTCGGCGTGCCGGAGAATATTGGCTTTCTGCGCCGATGCCTGATGGCGCCCGAA
>JBCBGD010000287.1:0-3345 GCA_038527085.1 Pseudomonadota bacterium
CCGAGGCGAAAGGCTTCCGGTCCGAGCCAGAACAAAGGCCGCGACGGCCCATGGGCGCGCTGGCCAAATCCCGGCACTGGACCTTCGCCCTCAAGCAAGGGATCACCGCCGCGCATCAGGAACACCAGCACGTCCGGATTGGTGCGGGCCGCCTCAAGCCACGCAGCATCGGTGCGCCTGTGCGCGGCGCGGTCCACCGGCTTTGCGGCGAGCGGGAGGTCGTTGGAAGTCGTCATGGCAAATGCCATGCGCGGAGAACGCAGCCAGGGTCAACCCGCCCCTTGCGCTCAGGCCGCCAAGTGGCGATATAGATCGCTGGAGGCTGGCGGTGGACGAGCCGCTCGCCAACCGGGTCAGGTCCGGAAGGAAGCAGCCCTAACGAGCTCCGCTCGGGTCGCTGTCCAGTCTCCTCTCCTTCTTGCATGTCGCGAAGAACAGATGCGGCGCCGCTTTGTCTGCGCGCATCAATCGGCCTTTCTTTCTGCCACGTTCTGGTTCACGTTGGCGCCAAAGATAAGAAAACGGCCCCGGGAGGACCGACCATGAGCGATGTGCCCATTTCGCCTGAAGTGCCAGCCCGGGCGAAGGCCGCGGTCTCCAATACAGTTCCCGATGAGGATTTGGGCGGTGCGTTTGACAAACCGGGCCTTGGCTGGGCCATCTTCGAATGGGCCCGGAACCCCTACTACATCCTGATCATCATCTATGTTTTTGCCCCCTATTTCGGCAGCGTGATTGGCGCGCAGCTGACAGCACAGGGCGCATTCGATCATATGACTGCGGACCAAGCTGAAGCAGCCGCGGGAGCCGCGGGACTTGCGACCATCGCATCGGTGACCAAATGGGCGGGCTTCGTGGCCGCGCTGACCGCACCCTTCCTCGGCGCGGCGCTGGACCGAGGTGGTCGACGCAAACCCCTTCTGGTCTTCTTTCTCGGGGTCCTGGCATTGGCCTCTTGGCAGCTCTGGTATGCGGCCCCGGATGGGAGTGGCCATTCCATTCCGGTGGTGATGGGCATTCTGGTGATTGCTTCGGTGGCCTACACCTACAGTGAGGTCACGCACAATTCGATGCTCTCAACGGCGGGACGCCCTGGCGCACTGCCAATGATATCCGGCCTTGGGCTGGCTCTCGGCAATCTTGCGGCCACGGTTCTCCTGATCGCGATCGTCGTTCTTTTTGCAATGCCGGACCAGCTGGGCTGGCCACTTGCAGAACCGGCTTTCGGTATCGATACGAGCCGCGGCGAGCACTACAGGCTCGCAGGCCCGCTGACCGCAGTCTGGCTTCTGGCTTTGATTGCGCCTTTTTTCCTCTGGGCACGCGATGGCGGGACGCCGGGGGCAAACTGGATCGAAGCAGCGCGAAGTGGTGCAGGCGGGCTGTGGAATACGTTCAAGAGAGCCTCTGAAAACAAGAACATCCTGACGTTTCTCGGGGCGCGAATGCTTTACGCCGACGGTATGGCTGCCCTTTTGGCGCTGGGCGCCACCTACATCGCCCTTTTCCTCGGCTGGGAGCTGATTGAATTGACGGCTTACGCAATATTGGCGTCGGCCTTCGCCTTTGTCGGCGGCATCGTCGGCGGAATACTCGATAATACTTTTGGACCAAAACGCGCCCTGATCATCGAAATCTCAGGCATGCTCGCAACACTCGTCTTCCAGCTATCCATCACGCAGCAGAGCCTGTTCTTCGGACTCGTTGCCAACCAGACAGTTTGGGACGGACCGGTTTTCAACACGGTCTCGGATCTCGTGTACCTCGGCACGGCAGCGTTTCTGGCCGTGACGGCGACCGCGAGCATTTCCTCTTCAAGGTCCATGCTGGTGTTCCTTGCACCGGCCAAACGCGTGGGAGAGTTTTTCGGGCTCTATGCCATCGCGGGAACCGTTACCGTCTGGTTAGGGCCCTTGCTGGTGGAGATTTTCTCCACGACATTCAATAGCCAACGGGCAGGTATGGCGACCATAGGCATCCTGTTTGTTGCGGGCCTTGTGGTTCTGCTTTTTGTCGAGCCGAAACGTCCAGACGCGGATCAGGATGCTTAGGGCGCTCTAGGTGACCGGGTCCACGTCGCCGTACACGATGAAGTGCGGGTTGTCGTAGCCCCGGTGGGTCTTGCCGTAGGCCAGCGGCTCGCCGCTCTCCATCAGCACTTTCGCCCCGGCGGCTTCGGCCACGGCTTGTCCGGCTGCGGTGTCCCACTCCATGGTTCGGCCAAGGCGCGGATAGAGGTCGGCTTCGCCCGCCGCGACCAGGCAGAACTTCAGGCTTGAGCCTGCCGATATGATCTCGGCGGTGTTGAACTTCTCCAGAAACGCGTTGGTTTCCGGCGAGCGGTGAGATTTCGAGGCAATCGCGGTGAGCCCTGCCTCGGGGCAGGCGCGAACGGTCAGACGGCGCCTCTGGTCCACAGCTGGCACAGCCCCGCCCGGCGCGACATCAGCCTCCCAAGCGCCGGTTTCAGCGTCGCCATAGAACAGTCGAGACAGCGCAGGCGCATAGACCACGCCCATGACTGGCTTGCCATGTTCGATGATCGCGATGTTGACGGTGAACTCACCGCGCTTGTTGACAAACTCACGTGTGCCATCAAGCGGGTCGACGAGCGCGAAACGCTCGCCATGCTCGGGGATGTTTCCCGCAGAGACGCTTTCCTCCGCGATCACAGGCAGAACCGGGTCCGCTGTCGACAGAGCCTCTAGGATCAGACGCTCGGCTCTCTCATCTGCCTCCGTGACCGGGGAGCTATCGCCCTTCTGCTCCACGTCGAAATCGGTCTCGTAGATCTCCATGATCAGCGCACCGGCCTTCAAGGCGATATCGCAGAGCAGTTCGGTCGTGATCGCCATGATAGAGTCCCTTCGCGGCAGAACGCGCCCTACTGGACGGGCAGCACGTCCATCAATTCGAGCTCGAAATTGAGGTCCGAGTTCGGTGGGATCGGTCCGCCGGGCGTGCCCTCTTCGCCATAGGCGAGATCGGACGGCACATGGATCAGCCAGCGTTCGCCGCGCTTCATCAGGGAGAGCGCTTCAACCCAGCCGGGGATCAAGCGACCGGCGGGCAAGATGGCGGGTTGCTGGCGGTCATAGGCGCTGTCGAACACCTCGCCATTGGCATCCAGGCGGCCTTCATAGAATACGACCACACGATCTTCAGGATTGGGCGAGGGGCCTTCATCGACCGCTTCCAGCACCACATACTCCAGGCCGCTCTCGGTCTTCTGAACGCCTTCGCGCGAGGAATCCCAGGGCGTGTAAGTCTCCCAGGCTTCGGCATCGACCTCCTTTGGCGGCGGGGCAGGAAACACCTTGTTCAGCGCGACGCGGAAAATGAGAT
>JBCBGD010000288.1:0-3322 GCA_038527085.1 Pseudomonadota bacterium
CGGTGCGCGCGGTCATGGGCGGTGTACTCACACGTGTCGTCGCTTTTGCCATGGTGCATGATTGCACGCCCGTCTGCGAACTGCGTGATGGTCTGCGAGATGACCCCGCCGCGAAAGCCATTGTTGGAGAGTACCCGGCCGCCAAACGTCACGACGCCATAGTGGCGAAGAACGCCTGCGAAGCGCACAGAGATTACGTCGCCCGGCTCATATCTGTCATCGAAACTCATCGATTAACGATATGATGCGCCGCACCTTTAGAGCAAGCGGTTTTTCTGAAGCCGACGATCAGTCGATCAATTTCCTGAGCGCCGCGCGCACATGATCATCGATCGCGGCAACGGCGGAACTGGCGACCTGCGCGCCGCCAAGGAGGCCCTGGGCGGCTTCAAGCCCGTTCTTCCTCAAATAAACCAACGCCTCGCGGAAGGGCGGGCCGGATTGTCCGGCATCATCGCCGCGGTAGACCCAATAGTTCCCGTTCTCGCCAGGTTTCAGGATGGCATCCCGCTTCGCCGGAGGAACATCCACAGGCACCCAGACCACTGCGCGCACATCGTCGATGGCGCTCTTGGAGTAGTCGCTGTGGCCGAGGAAGTCCTGCTCTGCGGCAGTGGTGTCGATGGCGTCGATGCCAGACTCGCCGATGCGCTCCGGGCTTTGTCCCGCGCGCGGTGAGCCCCAGAGCAGCTTCGAGGCGGCCAGGGCGCGGTCCTCTCGCGAGCTGTAGACCGTGATGCGCTTCGCCAGGCCGCGAATGTCGGGCACCGTGCCGACAAAGTCTTCTGCGTCCACGTCTGGCGAGGCAAAGATGATCTCGTCGGCGATAGGCTCTGACTTGCCGATAATCTTCGGGTGGATGAGCACTTTTTCGAGCGTGTCGAGCAGGAACTGGCAGCCCATGGAGTGGCCGAGGATGTGGACGCGTTCGGCGCCGGTCTCAAGCGCAACCTCCACGATCAGGTCGCGCAGGTCCGTCACGAACGGCGCGATGACCTGGTTGCGGTCGATCACATAGCTCATGAAGCTGGCCTTAGAGGGCCAGGAATACATCATCGTGGCGCCATCAATATCGAGATCGACGGACAATTGCCCCGCCCGCATCAGCGCGCCGGCAAAGGATGTGTTGTAGCCGTGAATGAAGATCAGGGCTTCCTTGCGCTCGGAGGTGGCAATGTCGGAACTCATCTGGCTGAAGAAGTCTGACCGCTCGCCGATGATGTCGATCGTGTCGATCGTGATCAGCTTGGCCTTGTCTGCTGTCTTCCAGCTGGACCGCTTGGCGACCTTGAAGTCGCCCACTTCGCGGTTTTTCGGCACCGTGACCTTGGCCTTGCCGAGGCTGAGATCAGCCCGCTTGCCCCTGAAAAAATCATAGGGATTCTTGCGGTTTGAGCGGTTGCGGTGCGTGGCGAAGAACACCGGTACTTCGTGGTAAGGCAGGTCGGCGTCTTCGGTTGCCTCGGTTTCCGGCGGCGCAGTGCGTGAAGCCCGGCTACGACGACGCGCTGATGGTGTCGGCGCGCGCATGGTTTCGGGTGCTGGCGCCGACGCATCAGGGAAACTCTCCGGAAGCGGAGCGGCGACAGGTTCGGGCGCCTCGAAGACCGGCGCCGAGGCGCCGACGTCCACATCACCGATGTCGGGCATCACGGCTTCTTCATGAGAGGCCATGGCCATCCCGAGACCCGTCTCCTCCATGGCGTCATGGGCTTCGCGCAGAAACTCGTCCCGCCCGGTCTGCTGGGCAGCGTACATCATCAGCTCTGCCCGCTCGCGCGCCGTTTCGGTGTCTTCCTCGCCGAAATCGGTGGCGAGCTCGCGGGCGAGACTGGCCTTGAGGAAGGCGGACACAGGCCGGTCCATGGTCATAAGCAGGATGGCCTGGCGGTCGAGCAGGCGGACCATGATCTCGCGCGCGGCAATGGCATCGCCAGACGTCCAGTGCGTGCGCTCGGCCAGCTCGCTCTCGGCCGCCTCCAGCGTGACAAGCGCGCGGTGCTTGTCCTCCATGCTCGCATCAGCATCAGGCTCATGGCCGAGTTGCTCGTCTGCGAGCGCGAGGCCGATTTCAGCCTTCTCGACGCAGGACAAGTGCGCGCCGGGAGATAGCTGCTGGGCCATGTCGACCGCGGCCTGGTAGGTGATGGCTGAGCGGAAATGCGCTTCGCCGAGTTCTGCGATTTCAAGTGTGTCCATGCCTGTCCCCTGCATCACCGCCGCGTATGTCGTGCGCCCGCCAGGGACTGGCCAGGCGCACGAGATGAAACGCGCAGACCTATCGGCGCTGTTTCATCACCATGTCGAAGATGTCGTCAACGGCAGATCCATCGCCATCACTGTCGAGCAGGTTACCGAGCATGCCCATCATGCCGCCGCCCTGTTGCGCACTGGCCTGGGGCGCCTGGGGGCGACCCCCGCCCATGACCGATCCGAGCAGGCCGCCAAGCAGTCCGCCGCCTGAACTTGAGCCCTGGGGTGGTTGCGGCTGTCCGCCGCTGAGCGCGCCCATGAGCTGGCTGGCAATGTTGGGATCCTTTGTCTGCTTCGACAGCGAGCCCATCACCATGGAGGCGACCATGGGAAGGGCCATTTTCAGGACCTGGTCGCTGATGCCGGTTTTTTCCGACGCGCGGCTCGCCACGGCGCGAGACATGTCCTTCGACCCGAGAAGGTGGCCGAGGATGGCATTGCCGTCCTGGATGGTTTCCGGCCGCGACAGCGCTTGTGGCTGGTCGAGGTATTGCTCGTGCTGGCCATTCTGTAGGGCGCCGAGCAGGGCTTCGATTCCGCCGGGCTTGGCGGTGTTGGCTTTCAGGCCCGCTGAGAGGGCAGGGAGCAACGCCTTGAGCGCCGCGTCGGCCTGGTCTTCATTCAGGCCAAGCTGTTGACCGAATTGCTGTTTTGTCGCGCCGCCCTGTGCGTTCACGATCATGTCCAAAAGGTTGAGTCCCGCCATCGCACATCTCCCGGTGTTGCGTGTGAGCGACAATCGCGCGGCTTCACCAAGGTGTAAATGGTTCCAACTGGAATTCGCTGCGCTTCGAACGTGTTAAGGTGCGGTTAACGCAATCGTCGCAATCGGTTAATCGGTGTTAAGTGTGCGCGTTGCCCAGATTCGGTTGCGGCAGAACGATAAAGGCAGGTTTGTCGATGGCGATTTCCGGCGATCAGGTCCCCTTCCTCGTGGCGGCAGGCGCGTCTGCCTTGTCCTTGGCGTCTCTCTTGTGGGCGCTGCGCGTCTCAGATGGTGCGCGCGGGGCGGCGAAACGGTTCAGGGACCGCTCGACCGAGCTGGAAAGCGATCTCGCCGAGCAGCGCT
>JBCBGD010000289.1:0-3258 GCA_038527085.1 Pseudomonadota bacterium
GGGAACTCGCCAAGCGCCAGGGCGGCGAGGAGGGCGTCTCACGCCAGCACGAAAAAGGCCGGCTTACCATCCGCGAGCGGATCGACATCCTCGTCGACGAAGGCAGTTTCGATGAAATCGGCCAAGGCGCAGGCGCAGCGGAACGCGGCGAGAATGGCCAGCTTCTCGATTTCACACCGGCCAATTTTGTTCTCGGTTTCGCGAAGATCGATGGACGCCGCGTGGTCGTGGGTGGCGAGGACTTCACGCTGAAAGGCGGCTCACCTTCACCCGCAGGGCTGCGCAAGTCGGTCTACACCGAGGACCTCGCCCTGCAGCACCGCATCCCTCTGGTGCGCCTGCACGAGGGGGCCGGTGGCAGTGTTGGCGGCTCCGGTGGGCCCAGCCTGCCATCGCCCGTTTTCGCGCCATCACGCTTCAAGTCTGTAGCCGAAACGCTCGGCACTTTGCCCGTGGCGACAGCGGCGCTGGGCGCGGTGGCAGGATTGCCGGCTGCGCGGCTCGTGTCGTCACATTTCTCGGTGATGTCGAAGTCGACCGCCCAGGTGCTGGTGGCGGGCCCTGCGGTGGTCGAACGCGCCATGGGCGAGAAGCTGACCAAGGATGAGCTAGGCGGCGCGCAGGTCCACACGCGAAACGGTACGGTGGACAATGCATCCGACGATGAGCCCGGCGCGCTCGCCCAGATCAGGCAGTTCCTGTCCTACATGCCTGACAGTGTCTGGCAGCTTGCGCCTGTAACGGCGTGCGATGATCCCGTGGATCGGGCAGAGAACGCTCTTGCCGACATCGTGCCGCGCGAGCGCCGCCGTGCCTTCGACATGCGCCGCGTTCTGAACATGATCGTTGATCACGCCTCGCTGTTCGAGTTCGGCAAGAATTATGGCCGCAGCCAGATCACGGGACTGGCCCGCCTCAATGGCCAACCCGTTGGTATTTGGGCCAATGACGGCCGCCACCTTGCCGGCGCAATGACAGCAGATGGCGCGCGCAAGGCGCAGCGTTTCATCGAGATGTGTGAGACATTTCATCTGCCGATCGTCGCGTTCGTCGATGAGCCGGGGTTCATGATCGGCTCTAAGGCAGAGCAGGAATCCACCATTCGCCATGGCGCGCGGACCGTGGCGACGGCGGCGTTGAGTACTGTGCCCTGGGCGTCGGTCATGGTCCGGCGCAGCTTTGGCGTGGCTCAGGCGGCGCATTACGGCCCTGAGGCCTATGTCCTGGCCTGGCCCTCGGCCGAGAGCGGGCCGCTGCCTGTCGAGGGCGGTGTGGCCGTGGCGTTCCATCGCGAAATTGCGGCAGCTGATGACCCCGACGCCAAGCGCCGCGAACTCGAAGAGCAGCTGGCCGCGCGCCAATCGCCCTTCCCACGCGGCGAAGCGCTTGCCGTGCACGAATTGATCGATCCGCGCGAAACCCGTCCGATGTTGTGCCGCTGGATCGACCGGGTTCAGCCGCTCCTGCCGTCCCTCTTGGGGCCGCGCACATTCCCATACAGGCCCTAGAAAGTACTCGCCCATGGCAAAAGACATCATCGAACTGGAAACGGGAGGCTCGGTCTGGAAGGTGCTCGCCAAGCAAGGCGACGCTGTGGAAGAAGGCCAGGAACTCTTCATCCTCGAAGTGATGAAAATGGAAGTGCCCTATGCTGCGCTCTCAAAGGGCACCTTGGTGGAACTGAACATTTCCGAGGGCGACGTGGTCGAGGAAGGGCAGGCGGCGGCGGTGATCGAAACCGCGAAATGAGTTTGCGTTTCGGCCCAGGCGTTCTGGTCGCGGCAGCGTTCATCGGCCCCGGCACGGTCACGGCTTGCACTCTGGCAGGCAGCAATTTCGGGTTCGCGCTGGTCTGGGCCCTTGTGTTCGCCACACTGGCCACGATTGCCTTGCAGGACATGGCCGCACGTCTCGGCGCGGGAGCGCAGCTGGGTCTGGGCGAGGCGCTGATGCAATCGACGCCTCTGTCGGCCCTGAAATGGGCCGCAGCAGGGCTGGTGTTTTTGGCTCTGTTCATTGGCAACTGCGCCTATGAGGGCGGCAATCTCGCGGGCGGCGCGCTTGGCTTGGACGCAGTGCTCTCGACCGCCTCGCCGGGGCAGCGCGTTCTGGTTGGCATATTGGCCCTGATAGCCGGGATGGCGGTGCTCGTTGGTCGGTACGCGCTTCTGGAAAAGATGCTCATTGCGCTGGTTATAGTCATGAGCACCGCGTTTTTGCTGAGCGCGCTCATTGTGCGCCCTGATGTCGGCGCGTTTGTCTCAGGCCTCCGGCCTCAGATTCCTGACGGCGCAACGATGACCGCCATCGCCCTGATCGGCACGACGATTGTGCCCTACAACCTGTTTCTCCACGCCGCTGCCTCCCGCCGGAAATGGCCGGGTGGGCAGGGCACCTCCCAGGCCCGCGCCGACTCTGCGGTGTCGATCGGACTGGGCGGCCTCATTTCCATCCTGATCTTGTCCACCGCCGCCAGCAGCCTGTTCGCAAGCGGGCTGGAGGTGCGCAACGCTGCAGACATGGCGAAAGCGATTGAACCTGCCTTCGGCGATGCTGCGCGGTATCTGGTCGGCATCGGTTTGTTTGCGGCAGGTCTCACCTCAGCCATCACCGCACCGATGGCGACGGCCTATGCGGTGAGCGAAATCTTTGGAACAGACGACAGCCGCACATCATTGCTGTTCCGCGCCACCGCGCTGCTGGTTGTTGTCGTCGGCGCAGCGATCAGCCTCTCGGGAATCCGGCCCGTCTCGCTCATCCTGATCGCGCAGTATGCCAACGGCCTGCTTTTGCCGATTATGGCCATGTTCCTGCTATATGTGATGAACCGGAGGGATCTGTTGGGCGGGCACAGCAATACGCTCGCGGCCAATCTGGTCGGAGGAGGCATTGTGCTCATCACGCTTGGTCTGGGATTGCGCTCGATCCTCCGGGCCGCTGGACTAATGCCATGACGTCAACCATCGATCTGAATGCGGATCTCGGCGAAGGCGGCGCGTTTGACGAAGGCCTGATGTCAGTCGTCACCAGCTGCAACATTGCCTGCGGCGGGCACGCCGGCGATGCCCAATCGATGCGCGAAGCGCTCACGTTGGCGAAATCAAACGGTGTCTCGCCAGGTGCTCATCCCTCATTTCCTGACCGGAAGAATTTTGGGCGCACGGCATCCGTGCTCGCGGGTGCTGAACTAGAAGCCGTTCTGACCGAACAGATCGAAGACCTGAAACAAGTCGCGGCGAGGGTCGGCATCAGCCTCAG
>JBCBGD010000290.1:0-3206 GCA_038527085.1 Pseudomonadota bacterium
GATTGGCGCCTTGTAAACAACCGGCCACCTGATGCACGTGGCCGGTTGTTCAAACCGGTCAAATCACGCCAGGCTGTGCATGTGGGCAGGGACGATGCATTCGATGTGGATTTGGAAGCAAACCTGCCTTTGTCCGTCCCCTGAGACGAGGCAATCTACAAGACGGCCCAACCCACGCTCGGATTACCGAGCGTGGGTTGGGGAGCGCTGGAGCGGGAAAGGGCTAAAACAGGTCAATCTAAGATATTTGAGCGCAACCTAAACTCGCCCCAAGTCAGCCGCTCGGTGTGTCGCGTGCGAAGGCCACTTCCAGCGAGTTAGAGCCTTTCGTGACGGCTTCATCGGCCAGCTGGAAAGGGCGCGAAACGAGACATAAGATACCGGCCATCTAGAAGGCTGGATCCGGCAACTTGCGGTCAGATGCCTGCACTGAGAGGAGTGACATAAAACACCTCGAAAACGGCCCGTGGCCCTTTGGTGGGAACTCGTCGAATGTCATCTCTCAAACTGCGAAGGTGTGACTGATTCACGGCTGAGTCCTGCCCACACAACCGCCCGCTTCAACAGAGGGCCATCCAAAATTCCCAATAGCCGATCCCAACAGCACCTATTCAGCGAATGAGAGCTGCTGCGTCTCTTTCGTCGAATTCGTGGGTTAGAATTGACGAACCTCAAGAACTGGAAATTCATCATGCGTCTAGAAGGTTCCAATTGAAACGGCTCGGATGGTCGCTGTCATGGACGAATCTCATCACTCGGTTGTCGACAACGCTTCGACTCGGAATGACACACAAGCAATTCGCGGAATCGAGGTTCTAAACACGGGCTGGGCGGAACAACACCGCGAGCACCGCTACGGCAGCTGGATGCCGCAGTTGATGTGGGTGCTGGCGTCGCGCAGTTGGGTTAAGCTTCCGCTACAGGCCTTTTTGATCCATCATCAAAGTGGTCCAGTCCTCTTCGACACGGGCGTGGATCCGGCTCTGGTTGGGGATCCAGACTACATCTCCCAAGCTATCGGGCGTTGGCTTCTTCGTCGGATCTTTCGTTTCGACATAAACAAAACTGACTCTCTGCGTTCACAGCTCAATGCCATCGGCGTGTCTCCAGGAGATATCCGAAAGGCGGTGATCTCGCATTTGCATTTCGACCATGTGGGCGGCATCGCCGATGTTCCCAACGCAGAGCTGCTGGTGAGCGACCAAGAGTGGGCGCAACTCTCGACGCCCCATCCGGAGCACGAATGGATCTTGCGCGAGCACATTGAGATCCCCGGCGCGAAATGGCGGCCTATCACTTTCGAGCCAACGGACGACGCCGTTCTTGCGCGCTTCGGAGGCACCTTCGACGTTATGGGTGATGGCTCCATCATGCTCATCCCTACGCCAGGCCATACGTCAGGATCGCTCTCAATGCTGGTGCGGTCTGACGGTATGGCACCCGTCCTGTTTGTGGGTGACCTGACTTACGAAGCCAGGTTGATTTTCGAAGACCGCGTGCCCGGAACAGGCGACAACAAAACGCTACGACAAACGTATGCTAAGGTTCGAGCCCTAAAAGCGGACTTGCCTGACATGGTCATTCTGGCGTCCCATGACCCGAGCGCGAGCGAGTCGCTTCAACACGCTCTCAGGCCCTGACTTGTTCATTGGCAACTCACCATGACGAGCATCAATTCCCAATGACGCTGAAGCGTGTAGGCTTTTGACCGACTAGGCGGCTTGGTTCAGGAGATTGCGTGCTGGGGAAAAAGACAGGATGCTCCAGCGACGTTGCGCGAATGCTTGCCGTATTCGTGGTCTTATTCGCGTTCACATTTTCGGCGCCGAGTTCAGCGCAGTCGACTGCCAGCCCCGTAACAATCGACTTCATCGATGATCGCATCGCTGTCATCAGCGCTGACCCGGAGATCGATGACGCGTCACGCAGCGTGGCCATCGAACTACTCCATCGGGCCAAGGACGCTCTTTCCATACGGACCCAGCGCGCGGCGAGCTTGGAGAGCATGGAAGCGACCGCTCAGAGTGTCGATCGAGCGCTGGCAGATATCGAAAGCCGCCGGTTGGAGCTTGCAACTGAACCAGAGGAACTCGGCGACGGCATTCCAATTGAGGAGCTAGAAGCGCGCCTTGCGGTTCTTGAGGCGGAACGCGAGGCCTTCCAGGATCAGCTATCGAAGCTCCGCGATGACAGCGCCAGTCTAAGTGGCCGCGGTGAGGCCATTGCAGACGAAGTTATTTCTGCCCGTACTGATGTGGCCCAGCTTCTGGAAGCCAACGAACTTGTCCCTGAACCACCCGAAGCGCCCGTTGAGGCAGCGCGCTGGCTACTCGCCCGCGCGAGCTTGTTGGAGCGCCAATCTGCGATTGCCGACCTCCAGCGGGAACTCGAGACGCTGCCGGCCCGCCAGTCCCTGGCCGCGGCAAGGATTGACCTTCTCTCAGCGGAAATCGCACGCGTCGACGAGACGATCGTGCTGTACCGTTTGCGCCTGAGCGAGTCGGCACTGGACCGCGCAGAGATCGCCATCGAACTCGCGCGCGCGGATGTGGCGCGATTTGAAGCGGCTGAACCCGAATTGCGGCAATTGGCAGACGGCAATCTAGGCCTCGCCATGGAAGCAAGAGCCGCCATCGTCCGGCGCGCCGCCCTGGAGCAATTGCTTCTTGATTCTGAGCGGGAAGCGACAGCCCTGAGCCAGTCCAATGAAACGGTGCGCCTGGTTCTGGGGGCTGGTCGGCTGTCCGATGAAACCGCCGCGCTCTTGAAGACCGTCCGCAGCAGCCTTCCCGATCAAAGCGAGATCAGCGCAGCGCTGTTTGAAAGCGAACGCCAGCGGGGCGACCTTCAGCTGCAATTGATTGTCTGGCTGGACGAATTGCGCGCCCTGGACGCGCCCAGCATAGGGCAACAGGCGGACGCAGCCTCAGCTGAGCGTCAGCACCTCGTTGATGTCAGGCGTTCAACGCTGGAGGCCCTGATCGAGGGAGCACGGCAGGAGTCCGAGCTCTTGTCCGAGCACGAATTGGTGCTGAGCGAACTCGGCCAGCAAGCGGGCGAGCTTTCCAGCCTCGTGGACCGCCGCCTTGTTTGGCTGAGAACAAGTGAACGTGTGAACTGGTCGTGGCTTGACCGGGTCCCGCAGGGCCTTGCCTGGGTCTTGTCCCCATCATCATGGGTGAATGCCATTGGAGCGATTTTTGCCG
>JBCBGD010000291.1:0-1564 GCA_038527085.1 Pseudomonadota bacterium
CCCTGTGCGCCGCTTTCGCCTTCGCCTGCCAGGCGGATGCGCATGCCGCTTTCAACGCCTGCCGGGATTTTCACGGACAGTTCGCGGTTCTCGACGACCTGGCCTGTGCCGCTGCACGTCTTGCAGGGATCGGTAATGACCTGGCCGCGGCCAGAGCAGCGCGGGCAGGTGCGTTCCATTGTAAAGATGCCCTGCTGGGCACGTACGCGCCCACTCCCGCCACAATGGCCGCATGTGGACGGGCTTGAGCCTGGCGCTGCGCCTGAGCCGTCGCAGGTGCCGCAGGACTGGCGCGAGGGCACGGTGATGGTCTTGTCGACGCCGCGGAAGGCTTCTTCCAGGGAGATGTCCATGTCGTAGCGCAGGTCCGCGCCGCGCTGGGGGCCGCCGCGCCTGCGCCCGCCTGCGCCGCCGCCGAACATCTGCCCGAAGATGGAATCGAAAATGTCGGACGGGTCCATGCCGCCGAACGGATTGCCGCCCGGCCCGCCAGCGCCGCCATTCTCGAACGCGGCGTGGCCGAAACGGTCATAGGCGGCACGCTTGGCGGCATCCGACAGCACGGCATAGGCTTCGCCGACTTCCTTGAACTTCTCCTCAGCCTCGGCATCGCCCGCATTCTGGTCGGGGTGATATTTCATGGCGAGTTTGCGGTAGGCCGATTTCAGGGCCTTGTCGCTGACGCCGCGCTCGACGCCGAGAATCTCGTAATAGTCGCGTTTGCTCATGGGGGGAGAACCGCCGCTGTCTTGTTATTGTACCTAAGCCACCGCGGATGTGGGGCGCGGGGCGGGCGTGTGCAAGCGGTTCGGGTGTGTTCTTCCGGCTACACCATGCCCGCATCTGTGGGCTGGCCTAGCAGGATTCGGCCGGTGAGTTCCCAGGTGGCGGGCGCGGTGACGATGTGGGCGGTCATGGCGTGGGCATCGCGGAAGCGGCGCTGGATCTCGCTTTGCTCATAAACGTCGACGCCCCCGGCCAGATCATGGGTGATGCGGCAGATGTCTGCGGCGGTGCGCACCATGTGGGTGCAGGCCATGCGCAGGGCGGCGCGGCGCTCCACGGGGATCTCGCCTTCGAACTTGGCGGTGTCCCAGGTCTGGTCGATCTCGTCATAGAGATAGGTGCGGGCGGCGCGCCAGGCGGCCTCGATCTTGGCGGTCTCACCCTGGATGGTGGCGCGCTCGGCCAGGGTCTTGCGCGAGCCCTGGTTCTTCTTGCCCTGGGCGAGTTGCTCGAAGGCGTTGAGGGCGCCGCGGGCATTGCCCATGGCGGTGGCAGCCACGCCGAGGGAGAGCAGCCCGAAGGCGGGAAACGCGTAGAGCGCGCCGTCGGCCACGGGCGTGTCAGCGACCAGCGAGACCGAGCGCGCCTTCGGCACGGTGATGTCGTTGACGGCCATGTCGCCTGAGCCGGTGCCCTTCAGGCCCATGACATGCCAAGTGTCGAGGAGGTCGGCCTCGCCAGCGGGGAAGACCATCATGCGGTTTTCCGGCGCGCCATTGGCCATGCGGCGCGGCTCGCCATTCTCGAGGATAATCGAGCCGCCGCACAGCCAGCTGCA